>CANEXR010000012.1 GCA_947443815.1 Flavobacteriaceae bacterium
AATTGGGCTAAGGAAATTATTGCTAAAGGATATAAAACAGTAAACATGCTGGGTTGCCATGATGGAATACCAGTTTTGGATTTGAAAGGCAAGGAAGTAAACGGTGTTTATAATAAAGGATTGTTAGAAGATGAAGAGATTGAAGGTATTATGAATAAAATTATGGAACGTGGCGGTCGTGTAAAAAATCTTTACGATCCATCAGGAAATAAAATATCGTATTATCAAATAAATGCTACATTCTTTAGTGCATTAGGGGAAGATGAACAAAAATTGCTTCTCGCAAGAGCCATTCAAATGTTTATGCCAGGAATACCGCAGGTTTGGTATTTAGATATTTTTGCAGGTAAAAATAATTATGAAGCTGCTGATAATGGAGGTAGTGCTGGACATAAAGAAATTAATCGTACCACATTAACAAACCAAGATATCGAACAAGGTTTGAAAACAGAAGTTGTAAATAAACAACTAGAAATTATGCGTTTAAGAAATACTTCAAATGCATTTTCAGGTCATGTAGAAATAAATGATTCCATAGATGCTATTATAGATGTCAAATGGGTGAACGGTTCCACAGTTGCACACCTAAAGGCACACCTTGAGACCAATCGTTTTACAATTGACCATTCGGTAGATGGCGTAACAAACACTATACATTTTTAAATTTAATACTCTAATCGAAAAATTAGGGTACTACAATATCAAAATAAAGATTGTGATGCCTGAAAAGGATTTAAAATCTTAATTGTTTAATGATTAAAACAACAACATGAAGAAAAACACGATCAAAATTGCCATGTATCTCAATTATTTTGTATTTGCAATTCTACTAAATAGTGTAGGAATTGTAATTTTGAAATCACAAGCGAATTATGGAGTAGATGAATTACAGGCCAGTATTTTAGAAGCATTTAAAGATTTGCCAATAGCTATTGTGTCGTTTCTAGTAGCTTCGTTTTTACCTCGAATAGGTTATAAAAAAGCGATGTTAATAGGGCTAGCTTTAGTTTCGGTTGCTTGTATTAGTATGTATTTTGGGAATTCATTTGGTACTGCAAAATTACTTTTTGCAACAGTAGGAGTTTCATTTGCATTGATAAAAGTTTCGGTATATTCTCTAATTGGGACAATAACCGAGAACCAACAGGAGCATAATAGTATGATGAGTAGTATAGAGGGCGTTTTTATGATCGGAATTGCGCTGGCTTATTTCTTATTTCCTGCATTTAATTCGGATTCGGATCCTAATGCTTGGCTAAATGTATATTGGTTATTAGCTGCTATGTCTTTAATTTCATTTGGTTTTTTGTTTTTTGCAAAATTCGAAAATCAAACAGAAATTCCAGGGGTTAATTTAGCAGATGATTTTGCTCAAATGTTCAAATTATTTGCTCAGTTATTAACAATCGTTTTTGTTATTAGTGCTTTCTTATTTGTAATGATTGAGCAGGGAATCATGTCTTGGTTGCCTACTTTTAATAGCAAAGTGCTGCATCTTCCTCAAAATATTAGTATTATGATGGCGAGTATTTTAGCTGTTACTTTGGCAATAGGAAGAATATTGGCAGGGGTTATAACTAAAAGAGTAAATTGGATTTGGGTGCTCAGTTTTTGTATAGTTATTGCAATGCTTATTGTTGTTTTTGTGCTTCCTAAAACGGTAGGGCTAGAGGTGAAAGAAATAAAGTCCTTAACCGATATCCCATTAATAGGTTTTGCTTTCCCATTAGTAGGGCTTTTTATAGCGCCTATTTATCCTCTTTTAAATTCAGTTGTTTTAAGTGCTTTGCCCAAAAAATTACATAGCTCAATGACAGGTTTGATTGTCGTTTTTTCAGCATTAGGTGGAACATTAGGCTCAAGAGTTATTGGTTATTTGTTCAAAAATGAAGGCCCAGAAAATGCTTTTTTTTACACATTAATTCCAATGTCCTTATTGTTAATCTCTTTCTTTATTCTAAAAAAACTTACTTCTAAAAAATGAAATTCTTACTTAATATAGACAAAGTCTTTAACGATTTATTACTTCAAGAGGATACCGATCAAGATAAAAAAATCACTAAAGATGATACGGGTCCTAAAAAATTTGTTTTAGTTGATGAAATTACAAAACAAAAAATAACTATTGAAGGCACCTATCATTTATCGAATTTGTTGCAAGAATTAGCACAGCTTAAAGAGATAAAACAAACTGTCGGCGAGGTTGATTTGTTGCGTATTCAAGAAAATCCTGTGGAACGCATTTCAAGAAAAATTAGAGATGATTATTGGAATGAACTCACTCGAACTATCGATAAAAAAGGCTTGTCACAGATTTTGCAAGACGAAAAAACGACAAATGAAATTCCTACTTTATACGTGTCAGCCAAAGACAAACAGGGTGTTGCTTACTTTCAGGAATTAGAAAAAGAAGTTCAGAATTTTAAAGTTGCAATTCTACCAGAAGATTTTTCGATGGAATATGTAGAGACTTTAAATACAAAACCAGGGATTTTAGCTTTGGCTTTGGAACAAAAAATATACAGTTTACAAGGGGTGCCTTTTGTTGTTCCCGGTGGTCGATTTAACGAAATGTATGGTTGGGATAGTTATTTTATAGGCGTTGGTTTACTGATAGATAATCAGCTAGAAAAAGCAATGTCTATTGCCGAAAATTTCAAATACCAAATCATACATTACGGAAAAATCCTTAATGCCAATAGAAGTTATTACCTCACAAGAACACAACCTCCTTTGTATTCTTCCTTAATAATTAATATTGTAAAACAAAAAAGGCCTAGTCAAGAATGGTTGCAAAGCCATTTAGAAACTGTTATTTTAGAATACAATACGGTTTGGATGGTACAAGGAAATAGATTGACTCCTACAGGTTTGAATCGCTATAAAGCGGATGGTGTAGGAATGCCATTTGAAGTTGAACCAGGACATTTTGATGATGTTTTATTACCGTATGCTCAAAAATACAACCTCCCAATTCGGGAGTTTGAAAAACAATATTTAAAGAGGACCCTTATCGACCCTGAACTCGATATTTATTTTGTACATGATCGTAGTTTAAGAGAAAGTGGTCATGACACATCCGATAGATTGATTAATACCTGTGCCAATTTAAATTCAGTAGACATAAACAGCTTTTTGTACAAATATGAAAAGGATATCGCCTATTTAATAAAGAACTATTTCAATGGTAGTTTTCAGACAGGTTCTGTTGTCTATACTTCAGATGAATGGGAGCAGAAGGCTATCTTTAGAAAAGAAAAAATAAATGAGCTCTGTTGGAATGAAGAAGCCGGGATGTATTTTGATTATGATTTTGTAAATAAAAAACAATTTCCTTTTGAAGCTGCTACCACATTTTTTCCATTATGGGCTGGACTTTGCAGTGAAAATCAAGCTAAAAAATTAGTTGAAATTGCTTTACCACAGTTTATAAAAACAGGAGGTATTACAGGAAGTACAAAGGCAAGTGTTGCTAATGTGCCTGAAGATGCACCACAAAGACAATGGGATTACCCTTTTGGATGGGCGCCACATCAAATGTTATTATGGGAAGGACTTATCAATTATACGTTTTTTGATAAAGCACAAGAAATGGTTTACAGATGGTTGTGGCTGATAACAAAAAATGCTGTTGAATATAATGGGACTATTCCAGAAAAATTTGACTTAGAAATTAGTTCGCATAAAGTTTTTGCAGAATATGGAAATGTGGGAACAGAGTTTGATTATATTGCAAAAGAAGGATTTGGTTGGGTAAATGCATCTTATCAATTTGGATTGCAGATTATGCATAGCAAATTGAAAGAAAAATTGAATGATTTGGTCTCTCCAGATGATTTATTTTAAGGGCGAAAGCATTTTTTTGTTTTTTGAAAGCATTTTTTTTTTAACTTTAACATCCAACTAAATTATTCAAAATGACTGTAAATCAAATATTAAGTACAAAAGGCAAGGAGGTATTTTCGGTGCTTCCAACAAATACTGTATACGAAGCCTTGACAGCAATGAGCGAGAAGAATATAGGTGCAATTCTTGTAATTGAAGATACAGTTTTGAAAGGAATTTTGTCCGAGAGAGATTATGCCAGAAAAATTGTATTGAAAGCAAAATCATCAAAGAAAACATTAGTTCATGAAATTATGGAAGAAAATGTAGTCACTGTACAATTGATGGATAAATTAGAATATTGTATGGAATTGATGAACACTACAAGAGTTCGGCATTTACCGGTTTTAGAAAATAATATTGTTATTGGAATTATTTCCATCAGTGATGTTGTAAAAGCTATAATTGAAATTCAAAAAGATACGATTCAACATTTGAATTCTTATATCACTCAATAAAGAGGTTCGGATTTTATAATTTAAAAAGAAAGCTGCATTTATTTGCGGCTTTTTTAGAATTAATACGTCGCTATTTTCTGTAAAAGAATGATTTAAAAGCTTCCTTTTTAAATCAAGACTCCTATCTTTGTAGCTAGTTAAAAACCTAAAAAATGGACAAAAACAGCAAAAGAAAAGAAGCATTATTATATCATGAAAAACCTTATCCGGGTAAAATTCAGGTAGTTCCGACTAAAAAATATGCAACTCAAAGAGATTTATCTTTAGCTTATTCTCCTGGTGTTGCAGAGCCTTGTTTGGAGATTGCCAAAGATGTGAATAATGTTTATAAATATACCACAAAAGGAAATTTAGTAGCTGTAATCACAAATGGAACTGCTGTTTTAGGACTTGGCGATATTGGACCAGAAGCTTCAAAACCAGTAATGGAAGGAAAAGGATTGCTTTTCAAAATTTTTGCTGGAATTGATGTTTTTGATATTGAAATAGGGACAAAAGACATCGAAGAATTTATTCAAACGGTAAAAAATATAGCGCCAACTTTTGGAGGTATAAATCTTGAAGATATTAAAGCACCCGAATCCTTTGAAATTGAACGCCGATTAGTTGAAGAGTTAAATATTCCGGTCATGCATGATGATCAACACGGAACAGCTATCATATCTTCAGCGGCTTTAATAAACGCTTTGGAGCTTGCTGGTAAAAAAGCTGAAGATGTAAAAATGGTGGTCTCTGGAGCAGGATCAGCCGCATTAGCTTGTGCTGATTTATATATTTTGCTGGGGGTTAAATTAGAAAATATTTTGATGTACAACAGCAAAGGATTATTAACAAAAGATAATCCATCATTGTCTGCTTTGCAACAAAAATATGCCAAAGACTCAACTCAAATAAGTCTTTCCGATGCCTTAGAAGGGGCTGATATTTTTCTAGGATTGTCTTCAGGAGATATTATGACACCAGAAATGTTATTACGAATGGCCGAAAATCCAATTGTTTTTGCAATGGCAAATCCTAATCCCGAGATTGATTATAATTTAGCAATGGCCACTCGAAAAGATATTATAATGGCTACGGGAAGATCTGATTTTCCGAATCAAGTGAATAATGTTCTTGGTTTTCCATATATTTTTAGAGGTGCTTTAGATGTTCGTGCAACAAAAATTAATGAGGCTATGAAAATGGCAGCAGTGAAAGCATTAGCGGCTTTAGCAAAAGAAAACGTGCCCGAACAAGTTAATGTAGCTTATGGTGCAAAAAAATTGACTTTTGGTAGAGAATACATTATACCATCTCCTTTTGATCCAAGATTAATAACGGTTGTTGCTCCTGCAGTTGCAAAAGCAGCAATGGATTCTGGGGTGGCTTTAAATCCAATTACTGATTGGACGGAGTATGAAGATGTACTCTTGGAACGATTGGGGAATGACAATAAAATGGTCCGATTGATTACGAATAGAGCCAAAATAGATCCAAAACGAATTGTTTTTGCAGAGGCAGATCATTTAGATGTACTTAAAGCGGCACAGATTGTATTCGAAGAAGGAATTGGATTTCCTATTTTGTTAGGAAATAAAGAAATTATTAGAGAACTCAAAGAAGAGATTGGCTTTGTTGCCGATGTTCAAATTATAGATCCAAAAGTTGCTGAGGAAGAACAGAGAAGAAATGGTTTTGCTACAACCTATTGGAAAACAAGACAAAGACGAGGCATTTCATTATTAGATGCACAAAAATTAATGCGAGAAAGAAATTACTTTGCCGCTATGATGGTCAACGAATGTGAAGCGGATGCTTTAGTATCAGGTTATTCCAGAAGTTATCCTTCTGTAGTGAAACCTATGTTGCAACTTATTGATAAAGCACCTGGAGTTTCTATTGTAGCCACAACAAATATGATGATGACTGCTCGCGGGCCTATGTTTTTGTCAGATACAGCGATAAATATAAATCCAACGGCCGATGATTTAGCCAAAATTGCCATCATGACATCAAATGCGGCGAAAATGTTTGGAGTTGAACCTGTAATTGCAATGGTGTCCTATTCTAATTTTGGTTCTTCAACCAATGAAAGTGCAGGTAAAGTGAGAGAAGCGGTCGCTTATTTGCATAAATATTATCCTGATATGATTATTGATGGAGAACTTCAAGCGGATTTTGCTTTAAATCCTGAAATGTTGCAAAAGAAATTTCCGTTTTCTAAGTTAGCTGGAAAAAAAGTAAATACGCTTATTTTTCCCAATTTAGAGTCGGCTAATATTACCTATAAGCTCATGAAAGAATTAAATAAAGTTGATTCTATCGGACCAATTATGTTAGGAATGGGTAAGCCTGTTCATATTTTTCAATTGGGGGCTAGTGTCGAAGAAATGGTAAATATGGCAGCTATAGCTGTTATTGACGCACAGGAAAAGGAAAAGAAAAAAATAAATGCAGGTAATTAGTTGAAAAACAATAAATGAGAACCAAAGTATGGTAAAATTAGATTTCAATTTTATTATATTTGATTAAACAAAATTGATATGATAACACATTTGCAAGGAAAATTAGTAGAGAAAACACCTACGCAAGTCGTTATTGATTGTAATGGAGTTGGGTACCATGTAAACATTTCATTACACACCTATTCTTTGCTACCGAACACTGATTTTATAAAATTATTTACGCATCTTCAAATAAAAGAAGATGCGCATACTTTATTTGGTTTTGTTGAAAAGTCTGAAAAAGAAATTTTTAAAATGCTACTATCTGTTTCTGGAATTGGTGCTAGTATAGCCAGAACAATGCTTTCTTCTTTAGACCCAAAACAAATTACAAATGCTATTGCATCGGGTGATGTTATGACCATTCAATCTATAAAAGGAATAGGGAGTAAAACGGCCCAAAGAGTAATTCTTGATTTGAAAGAAAAAGTCTTGAAATTGTATGATTTAGATGAAGTTTCTATGAGTCAAAACAATACAAATAGAGATGAAGCGTTATCTGCTTTGGAGGTTCTCGGTTTTGTTCGAAAGGCATCTGAGAAAGTAATTGAAAAAATTATAAAAGAAGATCCCGAAGCAACTGTAGAATCAATAATTAAAAAAGCTTTAAAAAGCTTATAAAAGCATTAAAGTAACACCGAATAGTATGAATAAAATTTGTATTTTATTGCTAATTTTATTTTGTGGTTTTGTATCACAGGCCCAAGTAAAACCAGCCGTTAAAGACACGGTTAAAACTGGTTTTTCAGTTGGGAAGGTACAAATGAAAAATCCTCAAAGTATTCTCTCAGCTTATACTTATGATCCTGTTACGGACCGGTATGTCTATACCAATTCAGTTGACGGGTTTTCTATAAATTATCCTATTATATTAACACCAAAGGAGTATGAAAAATTAGTTTTGAAAGAATCTATGAGAGATTATTTCAAAACAAAAGTGGATGCAATTGATGGTAAAAAAACAGGAAGTGAGGATGCTAAAAAAGATTTGTTGCCAAGATATTATGTAAAATCAAGTTTTTTTGAATCTATTTTTGGAAGCAATACCATTGATGTTAAACCTACAGGATCCGTAGAAATGGATTTAGGTGTAAGGCATACTAAACAAGATAATCCTTCTTTTTCTCCTAGAAATAGATCTAGTACTTCATTTGACTTTAATCAAAGAATCAGTATGAGTTTGATGGGAAAAGTTGGTACTCGTTTGAATGTAAATGCAAATTATGATACTCAATCAACTTTTGCTTTCCAAAATTTAATCAAACTTGAATACGCACCTACCGAAGATGATATAATTCAAAAAATTGAAGTTGGGAATGTAAGTTTGCCTCTGAATAGCTCTTTAATCAGAGGAGCGCAAAGTTTATTTGGGGTGAAAACACAATTGCAATTTGGTAAAACAATGGTAACTGGTATTTTCTCAGAACAAAAATCACAAACAAAAAGTATAGTTGCTGAAGGGGGTGGTACAATTCAGAATTTCGATATTTTTGCATTGGATTATGATAATGATAGACACTTCTTCTTATCACAGTATTTTAGAAATAGATACGATGCTTCCTTAAAAAATTACCCTTTTATTGATAGTAGGGTGCAGATTTCTAGATTAGAAGTTTGGGTTACTAATAAACAAAATAGAGTAACAACAACCAATAATAATATTAGAAATATAATTGCGCTTCAGGATTTAGGTGAAGGACAACTAACTGGTATTCCTGATAATGAAGTTGTTGTTTTGGACCCTTCAACAGGAATTTTTAATAAGCCAATTGATTCACCAACAGATAATAGTAATAATGACTATGATCCTGCTTTGATAGCAACTGGAACGGGTTTATTGAATGCTAATATTAGAGAAATTGTAACTTCAAGTTCTGGTTTTAATACCACTGTGAGCGAAGGACAGGATTATTCTAAATTAGAAAATGCAAGGAAATTAAATCCAAATGAATATACCTTTAATGCACAATTGGGATACCTTTCTTTACAACAACGTTTGACTAATGACGAAATCTTAGCAGTTGCCTATCAATATACAATCGGTGATGAAGTTTATCAAGTTGGGGAATTTGGTAATGATGGCGTGGATGCTACTGTTGTAACTGGCAATAACAATTCCAATCAATCAATCATAACCCAAAGTTTGATTCTGAAAATGCTGAAAAGTAATTTGACGAATGTTAAAAATCCAGTTTGGAATTTGATGATGAAAAACATTTATCAAATTCCTGGAGGATACCAATTAAAGCAAGAGGACTTTAGGTTTAATATTCTTTATACAGACCCTTCGCCTTTGAATTATATTACGGAGGCAGGAAGTCCATTTCCTTCGAATCCATTACCCGAAAATAAAGTTGCCGAGACTCCTTTGTTAAAAGTATTTAATTTGGATAAATTAAACTATAATAATGATCCACAAGTTGGTGGAGATGGTTTTTTTGACTTTATGCAAGGACTAACAATTGATGCTCAAAACGGGAGAATCATTTTTACAACCAAAGAGCCTTTTGGAGAACTACTATTTTCTAAATTATCAAATGCAGGTTCAGGTGAAAATTATAGCGATGTGAACACCTATAATTCCAATCAGAAAAAATATGTTTTCCGAAGCATGTATAGAAGTACACAATCTGGCGCTTTGCAGGATAGTGATAAAAATAAATTCCTTTTGAGAGGAAAATACAAATCATCAAGTGGTGATGGAATTCCAATTGGAGCTTTTAATGTGCCTCAAGGTTCTGTTGTAGTTACTGCAGGAGGTAGAGTTTTAGTTGAAGGAATTGATTATAGTGTCAACTATCAGTTAGGAAGAGTACAGATATTAGACCCTTCTTTGCAAGCTTCGAATACTCCTATACAAGTTTCGTTAGAAAACAATTCTATTTTTGGACAACAAACCAGACGGTTTATGGGAGTTAATGTAGAACATAAAATTTCTGATAAATTTTTAGTTGGTGCCACTTTTTTAAAAATGACTGAAAAACCATTTACTCAAAAATCCAGTTTTGGTCAAGAATCGGTGAACAATACTATTTTTGGATTCAATACTAATTTTTCTACTGAAGTTCCTTTTTTAACCCGATTAGTAAATAAATTACCCAATATAGACACTGATGTACCTTCAAATCTTTCGGTAAGAGGTGAAATTGCATTTTTAAAACCGGATTCGCCAAAAGCAGATCGGTTTCAAGGTGAATCAACTATTTATGTTGATGATTTTGAAGGTTCGCAATCAACAATAGATATGCGTTCACCCTACTCATGGAGCTTGTCTTCCACTCCCGTAAAGGATGCAGAAAGTAATTATGATTTTAACGAAAGTGCAAATGACTTAAGTTATGGTTTCAAAAGAGCTAAGCTTTCATGGTATACTATTGACCCAATTTTTTATACCCAAAAACCTTCTGGAATTTCTAATGATGATCTGTCATTAAATACCACTCGTAGAATTTACAGCTCAGAGCTATATCCTTTGACTGACATAGCCCAAGGACAATCACAAGTGATTAATACCTTGGATTTGAGTTATTATCCTTCTGAAAGAGGGCCTTATAATAATAATTTGAATGTAGGTACAAATCCAAGAGACAATTTTGGAGGAATTATGCGTTCCTTAAATTCAACTAATTTTGAGCAAGGAAATGTAGAATATATACAATTTTGGGTTTTAGATCCTTATGTAGGAAATGGACAAACACCAGCATCAAACACCGGTAAAATTTATTTTAACCTAGGAGAAGTTTCCGAAGATGTATTGAAAGATGGAAGAAAACAGTATGAAAACGGACTTGGCCCTGATCAAATACTAACAAATCCACAACCGATATGGGGGGATGTCCCAGCTTCGCAATCCTTGATTTATGCTTTTGATACCAATGTAAATAATAGGAAAAATCAAGATATTGGTTTAGATGGTCTGACTAATGATAAAGAGGCAGCTATTTATACAAACTTTGCTACAGAAACGGATCCAGCAGCAGATGATTATACCTATTATTTGAATACTTCTGGAGGGGTTACCGAGCGTTATAGAAATTATAACGGAGTAGACGGTAACTCAGCAGTAGATATAAATGATGCCAACCGGGGCGCATCAACTTTGCCTGATGTAGAGGATATTAATAGAGACAATACGATGAATACAATCAATGCATATTATGAATATAGTATTGATATTCAGCCTAATATGAGTATTGGTCAAAATTACATCACAGATATTAGAACAACAAGTCAGGCATTGCCTAATGGATCTACTACAGAAGCGCGATGGATTCAATTTAAAATCCCAGTTTCACAACCTCAAAACACCATCGGTAATATTTCTGATTTTAGATCAATACGGTTTATGAGAATGTTTATGACAGGTTTTAATGATCAGGTGACTGTTCGTTTTGGTTCATTGGATTTAGTGAGAGGAGAGTGGAGACGATATACAAGCGCACTTGATTTTAATGATACTAATGTTAATGATGATAATACTGTTTTAGATGTTTTAGCAGTAAATATTCAAGAAAATAATGAAAGATGTCCTATAAATTATATTACACCTCCAGGAGTAGTAAGGGAACAATTGTATAACAATAATACAATCATCAATCAAAATGAGCAATCCTTGTCTTTGAGAGTTTCAGGAGATGGTCTAGAGCCAGAAGATTCAAGAGCTGTTTTTAAAAATGTGAGTATAGACATGCGTCAATTCAAAAAGTTAAAAATGTTTTTACACGCAGAATCCTTGCCAAACGAAGTTGCTATTCAGGACAATCAAATGGTTGGTTTTATTCGTTTTGGAAATGATTTCACACAAAATTTCTATCAAATTGAAGTTCCTTTAAAAGTAACAATCCCTTCGTCATCTTCTGCCTCGAACTGTTCTCCCCTTAGTGCTGAATTAGTATGGCCTGAAGAAAACGAAATTGATTTACCATTAGAGCTATTGACTAAATTGAAAATTTTAGCCATGCATATCCAAGACCCAAGTTCGTTACCCTTGGATGGAATTTATTATCCAGATAATGATCCAACAAAACCAGATGGCGATGGCGATGATAAATTAAAATTAGGGATTAAAGGGAATCCTAATTTTGGTTTAGTACGAACATTAATGGTAGGGATAAAAAATAATGATACCCATCAAGATATCAAAGGAGAAGTTTGGTTCAATGAACTTCGTCTAGCCGATATGGATAATAAGGGCGGTATGGCTGCGGTTTTAAATGTGGACTCAAATCTAGCAGATTTTGCAACAGTTTCAGCTACTGGAAGAAAAACTACAATTGGTTTTGGCGCTTTAGAACAAGGGCCAAATGAACGAAGTCGTGAAGATGTTCAGCAGTATAATATTGTAACAAATCTTAATTTAGGGAAGTTGTTACCCAAAAAATGGGGAATAAATTTGCCCTTTAATTATGGAGTTGGTGAGGAAACCATCACTCCTGAGTATGATCCTTTTAACCAAGATATAAAGCTTAATCAGTTATTAGATAATACCATCAATCAAGCTGAAAAAGACAACATCAAAAATAGAGCTGTTGATTATACTAAAAGAACTAGTATTAACTTTATCGGTGTCAGAAAAGAACGAACTCCAGAACAAAAACAACATATATATGACCCAGAAAATTTTACTTTTTCTCAGTCTATTAATGAAGTGGAACGACATGATTTTGAGATAGAGCAGTATACTGACCAACAAGTCAATTCCTCTGTTGATTATGCCTTTAGTTTTCAACCTAAATCAGTTGAGCCTTTCAAGAATACTAAATTCATGAAAAAAAGTAGTTATTGGAAATTATTGAGTGATTTTAATTTTAATTACCTGCCATCAAATATATCCTTCAATACGGATATTATTCGTCAATTTAACCGTCAGCAATTCAGACAAGTAGATGGTGTGGAAGGAATTGCTATTGATCCTTTATACAGACGAAATTTTGCTTTTAACTATCGATATGGATTTAATTTTAATTTGACTAAATCATTAAAACTAAATTATACCGCATCTTCGAGTAATATTGTAAAAAGTTATCTGAATAATAATAATGAACCAATTGAAAGTTTTACGGTATGGGATAATTATTGGGATATGGGAGACCCTAATCAACACATGCAACAGTTGGTGTTGAATTATGATATTCCAATTAATAAAATTCCATTGTTCAGTTTTGTAAAAGCAAATTATTCATATACTGGAGATTATAGTTGGCAACGTGCTTCTAATGCATTGTCCCAAATAGAAATTGATGGAAATAATTATAACTTAGGGAATACCATCCAAAATGCAAATTCTAATAATTTGAATGCAACATTTAATATGGAAATGCTGTACAAATATTTAGGTTTGTCTAAAACTAAAAGCAATCCATCACAAAAACCAAAGACATCAGTTCCAAAACCAGGGGAAAAAATTGTAAAAGCAAATACTCCTCAAGCTGCTAAAAACAATCCATTTGTAGACGGCTTGATAGGCGTACTGACTAGTGTGAAAAATATACAGATGAATTACACCTATAACAGCGGTACGGTATTGCCAGGTTATACACCAAGTATTGGTTTCTTAGGGTCTTCTAGACCGTCACTTGGATTTGTTTTTGGTAGCCAGGATGATGTGCGTTTCGAGGCCGCCAAAAACGGTTGGCTTACTAATTATCCAGACTTTAACCAGAACTACTCACAAGTAACTAATAAATTATTTAAAACAACTGCAAATATTGATTTGTTACCGGATTTAAAAATCGATTTGTCTTTAGATAGATCCTATTCAGAGAATTTTTCTGAACAATACGATGTTATAGATGGGGTTTACAATGCACGTTCTCCATACAGTTATGGTCTTTTTTCCATTTCGACAGTTTTGATAAAAACATCTTTTTCGTCCAGTGATAAAAATGGCTCTGCTGCATTTGAGGATTTTAGAGCAAACCGATTGAGCGTTGCTAATAGATTAGCCACACAACGTGGAATTGACATTAATAATCCCGCTAATTTAGACACTGAAGGATATCCATTAGGTTTTGGAAAAAACAATCAAGCGGTGTTATTACCCGCCTTTTTAGCCGCTTATTCAGGCAGCAATGCATCCGATGTTTCATTGGGAATATTTAGAAGTTTTCCAATTCCAAACTGGTCTGTAAAATACAATGGATTGATGCGATATAATTTTTTTAAAAAGAATTTCAAACGAATCTCTTTGCAACACAATTATAGAGCCTCTTATACAATTAATAATTTTAGATCTAATTTCGAATTCGATAAAACACCAAACGGGACAGATGCAAGTGGTAATTTTTATAATAAAACTATCATGTCTAATATTAACTTAGTGGAGCAGTTTAGTCCTTTAGTAAGAGTAGATTTTGAATTGAAAAGCTCTCTAAAAGTACTAACCGAGATCAAAAAAGACAGAGCTTTATCAATGAGTTTTGACAATAATCTTTTGACGGAAGTAAAAGGGATTGAATATATTGTAGGATTGGGTTACCGATTCAAAGATGTGATTTTCTCTTCAAAATTAGCCGATAATCCTACTGGTATTATTAAAAGTGATATTAATTTGACAGCAGATTTGGCCTATCGAAACAATCAGACCATAGTTCGTTATTTGGATTACGATAATAATCAATTGGCAGCAGGACAAAATATCTGGTCATTAAAAATTAAAGCAGATTATGCTTTCAGCAAAAATTTAACAGCTATTTTTTATTATGACCATTCTTTTTCAAAGGCAGTTGTATCTACCTCTTTTCCTTTAACAAATATTCGATCCGGATTTACACTTCGGTATAATTTTGGAAATTAATTTTTTGTAAATCAAAACAATAAATGTAGAGAAGATTGCTACATTTGCCCTTTAAAATTTAATTAATTATCAATACTAATTTTTATGAACATACCAGCAAATTTAAAGTACACAAAAGATCACGAATGGGTAAGCTTAGATGGTGATATAGCAACTGTAGGAATTACTCATTTCGCTCAAAAAGAATTGGGAGATATTGTATACGTTGAGGTTGAAACACTGGATCAAACTTTAGAAAAAGACGAGGTTTTTGGAACTGTTGAAGCCGTGAAAACTGTTTCTGATTTATTTCTTCCTTTATCAGGAGAAATTATTGCCTTTAATGACACACTTGAGAGTACTCCAGAAAGCGTAAATTCGGATCCTTATGGCGCTGGATGGATGATAAAAGTAAAAATTTCAAATAGGGATGAAGTTGATTCTTTGTTATCAAATGAGTCTTACAAAGAACTAATTGGTGCCTAAACTAGTACTCTTTTGTCTTGCATTAGCTTGGACCTGCATTATTGCCTTTTTTTGTTTAATTCAAGCCTCTGATATTCCTAGTGTAAACATACCAATATCAAATTTAGATAAAATAGTACATGCTTTTTTTCATTTTGTATTTTCCTCGTTGTGGTTTATGTTTTTTCAAAAACAATTCAAAGAAGCAAAGTATTTAAGACTTTTGATTATTTCGGTACTCCTATCGGTTTTTTATGGGATCATAATAGAAATTTTACAAGGAGTACTTACAACCACTAGAAATGCAGATGTTTTTGATGTCTTTGCAAATGTGTCCGGTGCCATAATCTTTTCGTTGTTTTCTCTATTTAAAAAGAATAAAATTTAATTCATAAAAAAATCTCATTTCGATGGGATTTTTTATTTTCTTTTGCTTCAGCCAAGTTTTAAAAATAAAATTTGAAACCTCGAAAAACAAAATCACAGTAAATGATAATGAATAAATAAAACTATTTGAATGCAATTAAGATAAATTGCTGCAAGAATAGTTCACTAAAATCTATTTAAAAAGTAGTTCGATATAGTCAACTCTTTTCAATATAAAATGTATTTTTGTGCGCTATTGATTAGGGTTAATTTGAAATTATATAACTATGAATGTTAGACAATATTTAGATTCTACCTATTTGAAAACTGCTCAACAAGCCGAAATTTCAGAAAAAGAGAGTATTTTATTGGCTAGTAAATATATTAAAGAAGCTATTGATGAACATTTCAAGTTAATTATGATTCGTCCAGAGAGAGTTCTTTTGGCAAAGAAAATGATTCTTGATGCAGATTCAAATTTGCAAATAGGAACCGTTATTGATTTTCCAGAAGGCAAATCTAGTTTAGAAGAAAAACTGGAAGAAGCTTCTCAAGCCATATTGGATGGGGTTGATGATTTGGATTTTGTTTGTAATTACGAAGCTTTTAAAGAAGGTAATTTAGATTTGGTTAAAGAAGAAATTCTTAAATGTACACAATTAGGATTGTCCAATAATAAAGTTGTAAAATGGATTATTGAAATTGCTGCGCTAAATGAAACTCAAATTATACAGTTATCAAGCTTGATCAGAAATGTAGTAATGTCCAATTTTAATGAGAAATCATTCGCATCGGTTTTTGTAAAATCTTCAACGGGATTTTATAAAACAGAGAATAATTTGCCAAATGGGGCTACAATTCCAAGCATTGTTTTAATGTTAGAAAATGCGTCTCCACTATCAGTAAAAGCTGCGGGAGGAGTTAGAACCTATCAAGAAGCGATGGAAATGATTCGTTTAGGTGTAAAAAGAATAGGGACATCAGGAGCTAAGGCAATTGCAAATGGTGAGAACTCCCAAAATGAATATTAAAATACAATCAAAATGTATATGAAAAAAGGTTTACTGTCTTTGTTATTAGTGTTTTATAGCTTTTTTGTCTATTCGCAAGAAGTTAATGGTAATATTCAATCCAGTTTTTCTACTGAAAAATTTCCTGTTTTTTCAAGTTGTGAAAATTTACAAAGCAAAGCTTTAGAAGATTGTTTTTATAATCAGGTTCAGGATTTTGTGTTTGAAAATTTTCAAGTTCCAGAACATTTAACACAAAATAATTTTCAAGGAACGGTAAAAGTACTTTTCGAAGTAGATGGCGAAGGCAAATTCAAAGTCATTTACGTGGATGCCGTGGATGAAGACTTGATAAAAGAATCGAAAAGGGTTTTTGGTAAATTCCCCAAAATTAAACCCGCAACTTATAATAGCAAACCAACCTATTCAAAATATACAATTACTATTGCAATACCTTTAAAAAGCAGAGAGCAGCAGGCAGCGGAAGCTTTGGCCAAAGCAGAAATTATAACAACAGATACAGCAAAACTTACGGAATTAGATAGTATTGTTTCTAAAAAATTCAATAGCCCTGAATTTGAAAGCCATCTGAATATTCCTTTTTCTCATAGTTATTATGCACAGTTTGATGCATCATTAAACAAAGTGGGGAGTAACAATCATACAGGTTCAAAGCCCTTTACTTATACAGAAGTTTCAAAATATTATGATATTAAGGCAGCAAATGAAAAGGTAAAAATGAAAGCTTCAGGATGGTGGTCTAGGAAATTATGGAATGAAAATATGGTCGAAATTCAAGGCGAAGGATATTGGTTTACTTTAAATCCAATTGTTGATTTACAACTTGGAAAAGCGTCACAAACTAAGGCATCTTATACCTATGTAAATACAAGAGGAATTAATTTTAGAGGGGGTATTGGTAAACAAGTTAATTTTACCACAACAGTTTTTGAAAGTCAAGGAAGGTTTGCGGATTATTTTAATCAGTATGCAGCATCAATAAAGCCAGCAGGTGGAAATCCAGCTATTATTCCAGGTATCGGAATTGCCAAAGATTTCAAAACGGATTCGTATGATTTTCCTTTGGCCGAAGCTAATTTGACTTTTGCACCTAGTAAATACATTGATTTACAATTGGGTTATGGACGTAATTTTATAGGTGACGGATACCGCTCTTTATTAGAAAGTGATGGAGCTAGTCCATATCCTTATTTTAAAATAAATACTAATTTTTGGAAAATTAAATACACCAATACCTATATGTGGCTTAAGGACGTTCGTCCAGAAGTTACAATCGAAAGAACCTATGCCACTAAATTCATGGCCAATCATTATTTGAGTTGGAATGTTTCTAATAGATTGAATCTTGGTTTTTTTGAATCTGTGGTTTGGACAGATACCAATAAAAGAGGTTTTGATATGAGTTTTGTCAATCCAATTATTTTTTACCGTTCGGTAGAATTTGCTTCTTCTGCCAGATCGGGAAATGCTCTTTTGGGTTTGACTTATAAATACAAATGGAGTAATCAGATTAATTTTTATGGACAATTTCTTCTAGATGAATTTTCGTTGGGAGAAGTTAAAAACGAAAAAAACAGCTGGAAAAATAAGTTTGGATACCAATTAGGAGCTAAATATTATAATGCCTTCCATGTAAATAATTTAATGTTACAGTTAGAATACAATCATGTTCGTCCTTATGTATATTCACACAGCGACCCAATTACAAATTATGGTCATAATAATCAAAGTTTGGGGCATCAATGGGGTG
Organism: Flavobacteriaceae bacterium; assembly: GCA_947443815.1. Lineage (GTDB taxonomy): Bacteria > Bacteroidota > Bacteroidia > Flavobacteriales > Flavobacteriaceae > Flavobacterium. The sequence goes on from CANEXR010000012.1 coordinate 18,213, forward strand.
GGAATATAAGAGAGTTTCTAGCAATTGCTCGTTACCATCAAGGAAGGTATTTTGCAGATGCTAAAATAACAATCGGTACCCGTGGATTGGATTTTGATACCGCTGAAGATAGTTTTAATTATGGCGGAAATATTTACAAAGATTATGATGAAAAAAGGCCTTATGATTCGGGAGTGAAGGTAGGTCAGGGAAATAAAACTGCAGTTTTTATTGCAGATATTCAAGGGGGCTTTTTGGTTAATCCAGCTACAAACCTAAAATTCTTTGCAAGTTATATTTATAGAAGTTTTGACCCGACACAAAATACGGCAACTACTTTTAATCAAAGTACCAATTGGTTTACTCTAGGATTGAGAGCGGATGTTTTTAACTGGTATTTTGATTATTAAGTCTAGTTTTTTTTAAAATATTTTTTTATGAATTGTTTTTTGTCAAATCGCTTTTGATACGCTACTTTTGCAAAAGTTTTATAAATAAAGACAAGCATTGAATACAATACAAAATACACTTTCTGTAAAATCGATATATATTGACTTTAAAGCAATTACTAAAGCTGGTTTAGCTGTTAGTGTTGTTTTTTCTTCAATTGCTGGGTTTGTACTTGGAGTTGAAAATTTCAATTTTGACACTTTTTTAGTGTTGTTAAAGTTGACTATAGGTGGGTATTGTATGGTTGGTGCGTCGAATGCTTTTAATCAGGTTATCGAAAAAGATTTAGATGCGTTGATGGATAGAACTAAAAACCGTCCAGTACCAGCAGGTAGAATGTCGTCTAATGTTGCGCTGATTATTGCCATTGCGCTAACAATTGCAGGAATTGCATTGTTGTTTACGATAAACCCAAAAACTGCTATGTTTGGTGCCATTTCGATATTTCTTTATACGAGTGTTTATACCCCATTGAAAACAGTGACATCACTATCCGTTTTTGTAGGTGCTTTTCCAGGGGCAATTCCATTTATGTTAGGTTGGGTTGCTGCGACAGGAGATTTTGGTATTGAAGCAGGAACTTTATTCTTAATTCAGTTTTTTTGGCAATTTCCTCATTTTTGGGCAATTGGTTGGTTTTTATACGAGGATTATGAAAAAGCAGGTTTCTTTATGTTGCCAACAGGAAAAAAAGATAAGGGGACAGCTTTACAAATTATATTGTATACGATATGGCTTATGATTGCTTCACTTTTGCCTGTTTTAGGTTTTACGGGTAAGTTGTATATTACTCCTATTGCAGCTTCAGTAGTGTTTTTATTAGGTTTGTGGATGGTATATTATGCAGTACAACTTTATAAATTAAGAACGGCAAAATCAGCAAGAACATTGATGTTAGTTAGTGTTTCTTATATTACATTATTACAATTGGTTTATATATTTGATAAATTTTTAAGATAGTTATGGAAATGACAATGACAGCAGAGGAACAAAAATCCAGAACAGCAAGATCGTATAAATTAATATTGTTGTTTGCAATGGTGAGTATGACAATGATGTTTGCTGGGCTTACAAGCGCTTTTGTGGTGAGTAAATCTAGAGCTGATTGGTTGAAAGATTTTCAATTACCAACGGCATTTTATTGGAGTACACTTGTGATTATAGGTTGTAGTATTACTTTTTATTTGGCCAAAAAAGCTATACAAAAAGACAATCAAAAAGCAACTACAATTTATTTGTTGACAACTTTGGCTCTAGGAATTTTATTTGTGATTTTGCAATTTACAGGATTTGGACAAATAGTAGAGAAGGGTTATTATTTTACTGGGCAAGCAAGCTCTATAACGACTACTTTTCTTTATATTGTGACCCTAGTTCACTTATTGCACCTAGCAGGAGGGCTAATTTCTCTTTTAATTATTATTTATAATCATTTTAAACAAAAATACAATTCAACACAAACTCTTGGAATTGAACTAGGTGCGATGTATTGGCACTTTCTTGATTTATTGTGGGTGTATTTATTTTTATTTTTATATTTCTTTAAATAAGAAAAAAACGTAAATTTGGGAACTTTTTAACGAATAACTTTTATGGAAGCGACAGTTACTACTGCAAATAGTGAAGAAAAAACTTGGGGAGGCGGCAATGAGCCAATGGGAGCAAGTTATGGCAAATTGATGATGTGGTTTTTTATCGTATCAGATGCTTTAACATTCTCTGGATTTCTAGCGGCTTACGGTTTTTCTAGATTTAAATTTATTGAAACTTGGCCATTGGCCGATGAGGTGTTCACGCACTTTCCATTTATGCATGGTGTTTCTGCTCCAATGTATTATGTGGCTTTAATGACTTTTATTTTGATTTTTTCTTCTGTGACAATGGTTTTAGCCGTTGATGCAGGACATCAAATGAAAAAAGACAAAGTGGTTATATATATGTTTCTAACCATTATTGGAGGACTTATTTTCGTAGGTTCACAAGCATGGGAATGGAAAAATTTTATTAAAGGAGAATATGGTGCTATTGAAACAAAAGGAGGAAGTTTACTTCAGTTTGTTGATAAAGAAGGTCACCGTGTATCCTTAGCTGATTTTGCGGTAACTTTGCCAGAAGAAAGAGAACAATTGACAAAAAATAAAGGGAAATGGTTCATGAGTGAGCCTACTTTGCCTTCTTATTCAGTTGCTGAAGTACAAGCAGGTTTTAAAGCGCATCCTGACTTATTAATTAGGACTGAGGTTATAACCAAAGAAAAGAAAAAAACAATTTTGTCAAGACAAGATTCTGAATTAAGATTGTCTCAAGCAAGTCTTGTTGTTGAGGGAGCTAATTTAACAAGAAATGAGTATGGAAGTAAGTTATTCGCTGATTTCTTCTTCTTTATAACAGGATTTCACGGTTTTCACGTTTTCTCTGGTGTAATCATCAATATCATCATCTTTTTTAATGTTCTTTTGGGAACTTATGAAAAAAGGAAAAGTTATGAAATGGTTGAGAAAGTGGGGTTATACTGGCACTTTGTAGATTTAGTTTGGGTATTTGTATTCACAGTATTCTATCTTGTTTAATTTTCAAAAAAAGTAATTATCATGTCACACGAACACGTATCTAATACAGGTAGAATCTGGAAAGTATTCGGAATATTATCTGCAGTTACAATTATAGAAGTTTATCTTGGTATTGTAAAACCAGAATTTCTTCATATGAACAATTTTTTGAGTATGAATTTGCTAAACTGGATATTTTATGGTCTTACAATTTTTAAGGCTTATTATATTGTATGGGCATTTATGCACATGGAAGGCGAAAAGAGTACTTTAAGAAGTGCAGTTGTTATACCAGTAATCTTTCTAGTTTTATATTTGCTCTTCATTCTTTTGACGGAAGGGGATTATATTTATGGGGTTTTTAAAAATTCTACAATTAAATGGAATTTTTAACAAGATATTAATTCAATAAAAGGGTACGCATTGCGTGCCTTTTTTTATTTTTGTACTTTAAATTTTATTTTTTCTAATGAAAAAGAATATAGTCCTTTTTGTCCTTTTTATTTTGCCTATTGTTGCCTATCTTTTTTTTGCTTCAGGGGTAAATAGTTTTACAAAATTACCAGTTATAACTCCTAAAACAGCTGATTTTGGTGATTGGAAATCATTGGATGGTTCAAAAGTGAGCTTGAATGATAAAATAACAATTCTAGGTTTCTCAGGTACGGAATTATTAAAAAACAGAGGTAATTTTTTTAATTTAAATCAGAAAATTTACCAACGCTATCATGATTTTAAAGATTTGCAATTCGTTGTAGTTTGCCCTTTAGGAACAGAAGAAGACGCAAAGAAAGTAATAGATGCTTTAGGTGCTTTTACTGATATTTCACAATGGCATTTTATTTTTACAAGCCCTCAAGAAATTACAAGTTATTATAATCAATTAAAATTGGTTGGAAAATTGGATAATAAATTTGGTACGCCAAATGTTTATATCATTGATAAAGAAAGAAACCTTAGAGGGCGTAAACAAAAAAAAGAATACAAAGAGGGATATAGTACATTTCATCCTGCAGAATTGAGTAATGAAATGTTGGATGATTTTAAAGTTATTTTATACGAATATAGAGCTGCGCTTAAAAAAAATCACAACGCTTCAAGACAAATCTAATTTTTTAAAATTATGCTAAAAAATAAATCTTACATTGGAATTTCATTCGTTATTTTGATATTTGGAATATATGCAATTCCTAAAATAGTTGAGAGAATTAAAAACAACGATGTTGTAAAAGCGGACCGTCTAGATAAAGTAACTCCCGATACGCATAGTGTAGGTAATTTAAAAAAAATTGGTCCAGCACCTAAATTTGAATTACTTAATCAAGATAATAAAAC
>CANEXR010000013.1 GCA_947443815.1 Flavobacteriaceae bacterium
GCTCCCGCTTTTTCCAAAGTAATTTCAAAAATAGGCAAACTCAAAATGGCTCTTAAATGCAATTCAAATTCATTGAAGTTTTGCGTTCCTGCCAAAGTAACCATTCCGGTATCGTGTGGTCTTGGTGATAATTCTGAGAAATAAACCCCATCATCTGCTAGAAAAAATTCGACTCCAAAAAGGCCTGCACCTCCCAAAGCTTCGGTTACTTTTTCGGCCATATCTTGAGCTTCGTATAAATCTTTATCGGAAATTAAAGCGGGTTGCCAACTTTCCTGATAATCGCCACGCTCTTGTCGGTGACCGATTGGTGCACAAAAAAGGGTTGGATTATTATTTTGAACCACAGTCAATAACGTAATTTCCGAATTGAATTTGACAAATGCTTCTACAATTACTTCTATCACATCACCTCGGGAACCTGCTACGGCATATTGCCAGGCTTTATCAATATCATCTGCTATTTTTATGGTGGATTGCCCTTTTCCTGACGAAGACATTAAGGGTTTTACCACGCAGGGAATTCCAACTTCTATGACTGCTTTTTGCAATTCCTCAGCAGTGGTTGCGTACCGGTAATTAGCAGTTTTTAGTCCGAGTTCTTTGGCAGCTAAGTCCCGAATGGCTTTGCGATTCATGGTAAAGTTGGCTGCTTTTGCTGAAGGAACTACGGTAATACCTTGTTTTTCGTACTCATAAAAACGCTCGGTACGAATGGCTTCTATTTCGGGAACAATGAAATCGGGTTGGTGTTTAGCAACGATGTAGTCCAGCGCTTCGCCGTCGAGCATATTGATGACTTCAAAAGCGTGGGCGACTTGCATAGCTGGAGCATTTTCGTAGCTATCTACTGCAATGATGGTTTGACCAATACGTTGGGCGGCAATTGTAAATTCTTTGCCTAATTCGCCAGAGCCTAGGAGTAGTATTTTCATTGATTTATTTTGTTAGGGACAACTCGCTAGTTGTCCGTACTAGATTTTGCGTGAGGGATTGCAGTGAAAATCCTTTTGTTTTTTTCTTTAAAAAACAAAAGATTGTAACGGAAAGCCCGACCCTTGTGGTCACGCCCAAATTTAAGAAAAAAACCGATGTTTATTTTAAGTAAAAGCATCGGTTTTGGTTTTAATCTTCTTCGATTTCAAATTCGGCATCTTTTTCCCAAATTTCCATTTCGCAGGGTTTACAATTGAATTTGAGTTTGTATTCTAGTTCGCCTTGCTTCAATACTAGAGGTTCTTTGAGTTTGGTTTCCATCGTGTCTTTGTGGTACTTTGGACATTTTTCTAATTCGTATTTGATACAGTATTTGGTAGTCATCACACGGGATTTTCCGGGGTCCCATTGTAGTTCGAATGCTTTTTCGATTTCGGTAACACCATGGCGTTCGTAGAATTTACGGGCCATTTTATTAGCAACATTATACATAAAATCCAGTTTTGTTTCTGGATAGGGATGGGATGTTTTGACTAATTGGTGTTCGTGGCGCTTGTAATTGGCAAGGCGAATTTGAGACAATTGTTCGTAAACGGTTCTTCGCATTTCGTTGATTTTAGAAATAGGAAGGAACCAGTTTTGAGAGAACATAATGGTTATTTCAGTAGCGGTATAGGGTGTGAAACCAGTTTTGGCTAAATTGATTTTGAAATTTTCCTCGATAGATTCGTTGTTTTTGGTTTGTTCTTTTGGATGAACCAAATTTACGGTACTCGTATAACCATCTTCGTCAGTGGCTATTAATTCAAAACCATTTTCGTTTTCGGATAACAATAGAGTCGTGTTTATTTTTCGAATAGCGCTGTCCTCACGTTCAACTATTTTGATAAAAGCGGCGTCATTGTTGCGGTAAATGAAAGTGTCTGCTTTGATTTCTTTTAGTACATTAGGATAGGCTAAGCCGTTCTCTACTTTGTTGACATAAATACCATCAGCCTCGTTGTTTTCGTTGATAAAGCAAAGTCCGTCGCCATTGTTTAATAAATCCCCATTTTCGATTTGGTAAGCATTTCCAATGGTTTTGATGAGTTTTCCAATGTATTGTCCTTTGGATTTTGGGCTTTCCCAAGAACCGATTGATTGGTGTCTTTCGTTGACAAAATAATCAGTATAGCCTCGGTTGAAACTTTTGTTTAAAGCGGAATCAAAGGTATAGGTGCAACTCCCTGATGAAGCTTTGGTGTAGTTGTTGTTTCCTTCTAGAAAAGCGTCTAATTTTTGTCTGAGATACGATACATTGTTTTTTACATAGACAATATCTTTTAAGCGACCTTCGATTTTGAACGAACATATTCCGGCTTCAATTAGATTCGGAATTTGGTCTGAAACATCAAAATCTTTTATGGAAAGTAAGTGACTGTTTTTGATTAAAGTATCCCCGTGACCATCGATTAAGTTGTAAGGCAAACGGCAGTTTTGAGCACAGGAACCTCGATTGGCAGAGCGTTCACCATTAGCAACGCTCATATAGCAATTGCCACTGAAGGAAACGCACAAAGCACCAGTAACAAAGAATTCCAATTCCACATCGCTGGCATCGCTGATTTCTTTGATTTGGTGTAGGTTCAATTCGCGGGCCAAAACTACACGTTTCATTCCAGCATCTTTCAGGAATTTTATTTTATCTGCATCGCGATTATTGGCTTGTGTACTGGCGTGTAAAGTAATAGGAGGTAAGTCCATTTCCATAATCGCCATATCCTGAACAATAAGAGCATCGACACCAATGTCATAAAGTTCCCAAATCATTTTGCGGCAGGTTTCGAGTTCGTTATCGTATAAAATAGTGTTGATTACCACAAAAACTTGGGCGTGGAATAGATGTGCATATTTTACTAATTCGGCTACATCTTCAATGGAATTGGTAGCATTGGAACGGGCTCCAAATTGTGGTGCGCCTATATAAACGGCATCGGCACCACTATTGATGGCAGCCATACCATGAATTAAGTCTTTTGCCGGAGCGAGTATTTCTATTTTCTTTTTCATCTTGTTGATGATTCTTCGTTAATAGCTAAAATTTAGGGCTTTGGTGAATTTCCACCAAAAAGAGTGCAAAGTTCCTATAAATTATTTAAGATTTCTAATTCAAGAGGTGATTTTTTAGAAAAATACTTGCGTTAAAAAATAAGGCCTTGAAAACGATTGTTTGTTTTTATAACTATTCTATAAATTTTGCTCATTATAATATGAGGCTTGTGATTGTCTCAAAAAAAAACCCCAAGAACATCTTGAGGCTTTATTGCTATAAATTGAAGTTGACTTTCCAACTTTTGTCTTTAAGAGTTTTGACTATAATGCTACTGCTTCTTTGATTCTGCGTAAAGCTTCTTTCAACAACTCTTCGCTTGTAGCATAAGAAAAACGAATACAATCTGGGTTTCCAAATGCGTCACCTGTTACAGTTGCTACATTGGCTTCGGCCAAAAGATACATAGAGAAATCATTAGCATCTTTGATAAATGTACCTTTTAAGGTTTTTCCAAAGAAAGAAGAAACATCTGGAAATACATAAAATGCACCTTCAGGAACGTTGATTTTCACTCCTGGAATTTCTTTTAATAATCCAACAACTAAATCTCTACGGCTGTGGAAGGCTTGAACCATGTGGTTTAATACACTTGGGTCAGCATCTACAGCAGTAATAGTGGCACGTTGCGCTACTGAATTGGCTCCTGAAGTTACTTGACCTTGGATTTTTGTACAGGCTTTAGCAATGAATTCTGGAGCTCCGATGTATCCAATTCTGTATCCTGTCATGGCAAATGCTTTTGCAACTCCATTTACGGTAATTGTTTTTTCTAACATTCCTGGAATTGATCCGATGCTGCAAAAAGTACCTGAAAAATTGATGTGTTCATAGATTTCATCAGCAACCACATATATGTTAGGATATTTTTCTAATACTTTAGCCAATGCGGTTAGTTCTTCTCTATTATAAACAGATCCACTTGGGTTACAAGGAGAACTGAACCACATCATTTTTGTTTTTGGTGTGATGGCTGCTTCCAATTGTTCTGGTGTAATTTTAAAATCAGTATCTACAGATGTAGGAACTTCTACAGGAACACCACCGGATAATTTTACGATTTCAAAATATGAAACCCAGTAAGGAGCGGGTAAAATCACTTCGTCACCGTCGTTTAACATTACTTGAGCAATGTTATACAAAGATTGTTTTGCTCCAGTAGAAACTACGATTTGAGAGGGTTTGTACTCTAAATCATTGTCTCTTTTGAATTTTCTGCAAATAGCTTCTTTCAAATCGCCATATCCTTCAACTGGAGAATAGGTGCTGTAGTTTTCGTCGATGGCTTTTTTTGCTGCTTCTTTGATGAAGTCTGGCGTATTGAAATCAGGCTCGCCTAAACTTAAACTGATAATGTCTTTTCCTTGTGCTTTTAATTCTCTGGCCAAAGCTGCCATGGCTAATGTTTGAGATGTAGCCAGGTTGTTAATTCTGTCTGAAAGTGGATTGCTCATTAAAAAAGTGTTGAATCCCCTAATTTTATTAAAATGAAGGGAGGTTAATTATTATATTATTCGTTTGTATATGCTTTTAAAAATTATTTTTTACAATTATGTAAGTTCTGGTTTCATCCCTAAATCTTTTAAATGCTTGAAATGGGCAATGACAGCAGAACGCATGTTTTTGTATTCATAATAAGGTAAGTTACATTCTATGGCGGTTTCCTTAACTATTTTTGCAATTTTACCGTAATGAATATGACTGATGTTCGGAAAAATATGATGTTCAATTTGATGGTTTAAACCACCAGTATACCAGTTTACAATTTTGTTTTTTGGAGCAAAATTAGTCGTTGTAAATAATTGATGGATTGCCCAAGTATTGTCCATTTCTCCCAATTCATTTGGTGAAGGATTGGTCGTTTCTTCCACAACATGCGCCAATTGGAAAACAACACTTAGTATTAAACCTGCTGTATAATGCATCACAAAAAAACCGATGAGTACTTTCCACCATGTAATCCCAATTACAATAGGCAAAACAATCCAAATTGCAACATAAATGATTTTTGTAATGATTAATGTAGTCCAAAGTATTTTTGGGCTTTTAGCTTCGCCATAAGATAATTTTCTTTTGAGGTAACTTTTCATTTGTTTGAAATCCGTAGTAATGGCCCAATTGAAAGTTAATAATCCGTATAGAAAAACAGAATAATACTGTTGAAAACGGTGAAAATTATACCATTTTGCTTCTTTTGTAAAACGAATGACACGACCGGCATCTAAATCTTCATCATGACCTGGAATATTGGTGTAGGTATGGTGTAAAACATTGTGCTGCACTTGCCAGTTATATACATTTCCAGCAAGAACATAAATGGTGCCTCCCATGAATTTATTGACCCAGTTTTTATTAGAATAGGAACCATGATTACCATCGTGCATTACATTCATCCCCACTCCAGCCATGCCTATTCCCATAACAATGGTCAATAAAAGATGGGCCCAAAACGGCATATCCAAGGTTAAGATTAAAAAATAAGGAGCAAGAAAAACAGTAAATAGAATTATTGTTTTTAAATAAAGCTTCCAATTTCCAGTTTTTTGAATGTTGTTCTCCTTGAAGTAATTGTTAACCCGAGAGTTAAGTGTTCTGAAAAATTTTAAAGTGTCTTGCTTAGCAAATGTAGGAGCGCTGTTATTCATAAATTTTTTAAATAGACCTCAAAGATAATTATTATAAATTTTCAATCTGCAAAATTGCGTTAAATATTTATAATCTAAAAATAGTACTTTTGTTAAAAAAATAGAAGGATGAATGAGATTCTTAAGTATTTTCCCAATTTGACGGACTTACAAAAAAAACAATTGCAACAATTGGACTTTTTGTATCATGATTGGAACGAAAAAATAAATGTTATTTCCAGAAAAGATATTGATGCGTTGTATACCAAACATATATTACACTCTCTGGGAATTGCAAAAATCATCAAATTTGAGCCAGGAACTTTTGTGTTAGACGTAGGGACAGGAGGCGGTTTTCCTGGGATTCCATTGGCGATTCTTTTTCCAGAAACTCGTTTTTATTTGATTGATGTGATTGGAAAAAAAATTAAAGTAGTTCAGGCTGTTGCCGAAGCATTAGAACTAAAAAACGTAAAAGCAGAACAATTGCGCGCCGAAAATGTAAAAGGAGATTTCGATTTTATTGTCAGTCGTGCCGTAACGAACATGCCTGATTTTGTTTCTTGGGTGAAATCAAAAATTAAAAAAAATAACAAACACGAATTGAAAAATGGTATTCTTTATCTAAAAGGAGGCGATTTAACCGAAGAATTAAAAGATTTTCCAAAAGCGACGGAATACAATTTAGCTGACTTTTTTGAAGATGAATTCTTTGAAACCAAAAAAGTAGTGCATTTGCCATTGAAGTTTGTGGTGTAGAAATTTTGCATAAAATAAGCTCCTTAAAGCCCTTATGAATTCAAAAGTTTTTGAAATCGTAAGGGTTTTATTTTTTTATATTTTTCTGTAACATTTGGACAATCAACAAGTCTAACATTCTTATTGTCAATGTAAAAAATAAAAAATGAAAAAAATTTCTAGACGTTCATTTGTACATAATTTTGGGATTGGAGTTGGTGCTACTGCGGTATTTACGGGTCTTCCCTCTTTTATAACTTTGCCAAAAAATAACGGTAAAAAAGAGGGGGATAAAAAGCTAAATATTGCGCTTTGTGGTTTAGGACGCTACGCAGGTTACTTAGCTGAAGGTATAGAAATATCAAAATTATGTCGTTTGGCTGGAATTGTAACAGGAACACCTTCAAAGGCTTTAGATTGGGGAAAAAAATATAATATTTCGGATAAAAACATTTATAATTATCAGAATTTCGATGAAATTATACATAATAAAGACATTGATTTAGTGTATGTTGTTTTGCCAAACGCCATGCATAAAGAATTTGTAATTAGAGCAGCAAAGGCTGGTAAGCACGTTATTGTTGAAAAGCCTATGGCGATTACTGCTGAAGATTGTGAGGAAATGATAGCCGCTTGTGAAAAAGCAAATGTGCAATTGGGGTTGGGTTATCGATTGCATTATGAACCGTATAATATAGAAATTAAAAGGTTAGGACAAGAGAAAATTTTTGGTCAGGTGCGTTTGATTGAGGCTTCATTGGGTTATAATACTGGTGATACGATTGATTGGCATGTGAAGAAAGCCATGTCAGGAGGAGGACCACTTATCAATCTTGGAATCTATTGTGTTCAGGCCAGTCGTTATGTATTGGGAGAGGAACCCGTTTCGGTAACTGCTCAATTTGGGCCAATTACTAATAAAATAAAATTTTCAGAAGTAGAAGAATCGATTACTTGGCAATTAAATTTTCCAAGCGGTGCTGTTTGTAACTCTTCTAGTTCATATAATTGTGGTATTGACAGGTTATTTGCTTCCGCTGATGAAGGTTTTTTTGAGCTAAGCCCTGCAATAAGTTATGGCCCGTTCAAAGGAAGAACAAGTAAAGGTGAGTTAAATTTCCCGGAAATTAATCAACAACAAACGCAACTTGACGAAATGGGGAAATTTATTTTAGAAAATAAACCCTTACCAAGTCATATTACAGGTGAAGAAGGGCTTAAAGACGTTAGAATTTTACAAGCTATTTATGAAGCAGCCAGAACTGGTAAAAAAGTTTCTTTGATTTAAAATAAAAACCCATAAAAATCAAATTATTTGATTTTTATGGGTTTTTTATAAATTTTTTAAATATGATTATTCTCCCAAAAACGGATATCTGTAATCTTCAGGAGTGACAAATGTTTCTTTGATAGTTCTTGGAGAAGCCCAACGCAATAAGTTCAATGCAGAACCCGCTTTGTCATTGGTTCCAGATGCTCTTGCACCACCAAAAGGTTGCATGCCTACAACAGCTCCCGTTGGTTTGTCATTGATATAGAAGTTTCCTGCGGCATTTTGCAAAGCAGTTGTAGCTTCCTCAATAGCATAACGGTCTTGGCTGAAAACAGCTCCTGTTAAAGCGTACTCAGATGTAGCATCTACCAATTTTAGTGTTTCAGACCATTTTGCATCTTCATAAACGAAAATTGTCATTACTGGTCCGAATAATTCGGTTTCCATTGTGGTGTAATGTGGGTTTGTAGTTACGATTATGGTTGGTTCAATAAAATAGCCAACGGATTTATCATAATTACCACCAACTATAATTTCGGCATCAGTATCTTTTTTGGCTTGGTCAATAAAACTAGCTAATTTGTCGAACGAACCTTCGTGAATAACTGCAGTAATAAAGTTGCCAAAATCTTCTGGCGAACCCATTTTCATAGATTTTGTATCAGTTATTAATTTTTCTTTTACGGCTGGCCATAAACTTTGAGGTACATAAGCTCTTGAAGCTGCGGAACATTTTTGACCTTGAAATTCGAATGCACCACGTACAATTCCTGTTGCTACTTGTTTGGCATTGGCACTTGGATGGGCAATAATAAAATCTTTTCCTCCTGTTTCGCCTACAATTCTTGGATAGGTTTTATAATGGTGGATGTTGGTTCCTATTTTGGACCAAATATCTTTGAATACATGGGTTGAACCTGTAAAATGAATTCCGGCAAAATCACGACTTGCTAAAACAGTATCAGTAATCATTAAAGCATCACCAAAAACAACGTTGATAACACCATCAGGAACTCCAGCTTCTTTGAAAACTTCAATTATGATTTGTGCTGAAAAAACTTGGCTGTCACTTGGTTTCCAAATCACGACATTCCCCATCATTGCGGCACTTGCAGGAAGATTTCCAGCAATAGCGGTAAAGTTAAAAGGGGTAATGGCATATACAAAACCTTCTAGAGGTCGGTATTCCAATCGGTTCCACATATCCGAATTGGATTTGGGCTGATCGTTGTAAATTTGAGTCATAAATTCTACGTTGAAACGTAAAAAATCAATAAATTCACAAGAGGCATCGATCTCTGCTTGATGGATATTTTTGGATTGCGCAATCATAGTTGCTGCATTTATTCGGGCTCTGTAAGGACCTGCAATCAATTCTGCTGCTTTTAGGAAAATTGCGGCTCTTTGTTCCCAAGCCATATTGGCCCATGCGGTTCTGGATGCTAATGCATTTGCTATGGCTTTTTCTACATGTGTTTTTTCGGCTAGATGATACGTTCCTACGATGTGTTTATGATCGTGTGGTGCAGTCATATTTTTGGTGTTTCCAGTTCTAATTTCTTCGTTGCCAATGTATAATGGCACATCGATTTTAGAATTCCACATGGTTTTGTAAGCTGCTTGTACGGCTGCTTTTTCGGGTGAGTTGGGTGCGTATCCTTTTACGGGTTCGTTTACCGCTTTGGGTACATGAAAAAATCCTTTGAGCATATTTATAAAATTAGAAGATTTGAAAATCTTTGTGAGTAAATAATAGAATATTTCACAAAAGTACGAATGATTGTTTTAAAAATCGAATTTGTTGGTGTAAAACTACTATGTTTGAGTTTAGTATTTTGTGAATAGCCCGGATAGAAATGGAAAGCCCGGAGTAAAAAACTGCTTTTTTTGCTGGTTTAAAACGGCGACCAACGGAAGCTGTTTTAAGCCTTGCAAAAATGCTGTTTTTGCGAGGACTTGAAATGTATAGCTGGATTAGCTCCTGAAAATAATTTTTTAGATTTTAATTTAAAGCAAAAGGAGCACTTAATCTGAAGGTTGGAACAATGACTTTGAAGTTTTTTGTGGTGGTGAAATTGACCATATCAAAATGGCCTTTCATGGCGCCATGTGGCGATGATAAAAGACAACCGGAACTGTAGATGTGGAATTCACCTGGTTTTAAAACAGGTTTTTTGCCAATTACACCTTCGCCATCAACTATTTCTAAATCATTTAGGGAGTCGTAAATTTCCCAATGACGAGAGGTTAATTGAACAGAATCTTTGCTGTGATTTTCTATTTTTATTTCATAACTAAAGGCAAAATGAATTCTGTAGTTTTTGAAGTAGGTACCTTCAAAACTAGTCAAAACGGAAATTTTTATGCCTCTTGTTATTTGAGAAACCATATTAAAGTATTAAATATGTGTTTAATAGATACAAAATTACAAAAAATTGATTTTGAATTGTCAATTTTCTGTATGTTTTTTTTAATTCGTAATATTTAATGAATTAGCGGTTCCTTTTCCTATCACGCGTTCGTAACGATCGTTATTTTCTCGATAATAAACTAAGATGGTATATTCATTTTCGGTTTGGAAAAAATTTCCATCAATAGCATTTTCGGCATCTATATTCCCTTTGTCGTCGGCAATGGTATATTGAAAATTGGTAAAGCCTTGTTTTATTAGGGCTGCTTTTTCATAAATTCCTTTTTTTTCGTTATAATCCATTTTATATTCTGGGATTAGGTTGTAATTATTGAACATTCCAGTTATATAAATATCTTTTTTTAGTCGGAAAGTGGGTGCTGAAAGGCTAAAATAAACCCAAGAGTAATCGGCTTCAATTTCATCATTGGTTGCGCTTAAATTTCGGACTACAAAATTACCATTTGCATCTTCGGTGAAGGAATAGGGGAAGTTCTTCCGAGCATTATGGGTAAATAAATAGGAGTTATAAAGCGATCCGTTGGAGTCAATTCGGGCTATATTATTGCTGGCGGTCCGGATTTCTTTATTATCAAAAAACAAAAATTCGTTTCCTGCCCAAAATTGCGTTTCTGTATCGTATTTGTATACTAAATCATTCCCAATAGTGTATTGTGGTGGTATGTTTTTGATGGCTGTTGCGAGCTGACCATTTTGAATTAACATTACTTTTACGTTTTTTAAAGGATTTTGAAAGTTAAGGGTGTTTGTTTTTACAACAAATTCAAGATTATTTTTATAATCTAAATTTTCTACGGTTCTAGCTCTTTTTATTTGAATTGGAATGGTAACAACATCTTCGTATAGAATGAATTTTCGACTAAATACAACTTCTCTATCTTCGTTTAAAACTTTTAGAATATAATTGCCGCTGATGCGTAATTTGGTAAACTGATTGGGGATTGATAATCGATAATGCGAATACATTTGTAATGTATTTAGAGAGTTTGAATAATCCATGATTCGCTGGTTATCAAATCCTTGCATGTAATCTATTTTGGGGATATCGGTTGGTTTCCAATTGTAATCGCAATGGATTATTTCATAATAATAATCAGCTTCGTTGCCATATAAATCATCAAATTGCAATTGAAATCCATCGCCTAAAGGGAATATAGGCACTACATTTTTTTTATTTTGTACAAAAGAAATGGTTTTGATGTTGTAAGGTGGTACAACTTCGGTTTCTATTTGAGCAGAAACAGTAGTGATACTTAATAAAAAAAATAGTTTTTTTAAAATAGAAAGCCGCATAATAGTGAAATTACAGAGATGTAAATATAACGAATTATGCGGAACTTTATTATTTCTAAAAGGAGTTCTTATTTGAAACAAACAGGGATGATTTCTCCTTTGGCTAAGCAGTATTTTTCTACCAGTTCAGGTGCTATTTTACTAGTGTAATCTTCCGCTATAACTTGAAAACCTATAGTTCTCAGTTTATCAAAATAGTCACGTCCATAAATGCGGACATGGTCGTATTGTCCAAATATTTTGGCTCGTTCTTTTTGGTCGGTAATGCTGTCATCTGCAAAAGTTGTGGCTCTGGACAAGTCTTGTGGAATTTGTAAAATGGCCATTCCGCCAGGTTTTAAAACCCGATATAATTCTTGCATGGCTTTAGTGTCATCTGGAATGTGTTCTAAAACATGGTTGCACAAAATAACATCATACTGATTGTCTTCGAACGGCAAATTACAAATGTCTGCTTTTACATCGGCTAATGGTGAAAACAAATCGGTGGTGGTATAATCTAGGTTTTTTTGATTTCGGAATAATTTATAAAAAGCTTGTTCTGGTGCAAAATGCAATACTTTCTTTTTTTCTATCGAAGTGAAAAAATCGGTTTTGTCATTCAAATACAACCATAACAAACGATGTCTTTCTAACGAAAGCGTACTTGGCGAAAGGACGTTGTTGCGTTGTGTTTCATAACCATAAGGCAACATGGATTTGAAACTTTTACCATCGATTGGATCTGTGAAATTCGTTCCTTTTAATGAAAAAGCAATTATTGGTCTGGCTATATAACTCAAACGAATTAATAGGGGACGAGGAATGGTATTGAGTATTAATTTAAAAAGTTTTTTCATGAATTTTGTTGAAATAATTTATAAAACTAATGGCTCTCTTCTAAACTCATCTTCTTCAGTACTCACAATTCCTAATGCTTTATATACGTATGCAAATGTGGATAAAATCTCTGGTTTTCCATCTATAATGGCTACATCATGCTCAAAATGGGCACTAGGTTTTCCATCTGCAGTTAGAATTGTCCAACCGTCTTTGAGTTGTTTAATGTTTCGGGTCCCCATATTTATCATCGGTTCAATAGCTACAACCATTCCTTCTACAAATAGTTTTCCACGACCGCGTTTACCATAATTAGGCATTTCGGGATCTTCATGCATTTTTTGTCCAACTCCATGACCTACAAGTTCACGAACTACTCCGTAACCATGTGCTTCGGTATATTTTTGAATTGCACTTCCTACATCTTCAACACGGTTTCCTAATTTGAATTCCCGGATTCCAACATATAATGATTCTTTGGTTATTTGTAATAATTTTTTGGTTTCTGGAGCTACTTCGCCAATTTCAAAGGAATAAGCGTGATCTCCATGATACCCATTTTTATAAGCACCACAATCAACAGAAATGACATCGCCGCTTTCTAAAGGAGTATTGTTTGGAATTCCATGCACTACTTGTGCATTTGGACTCATACACAATGAATTTGGGAAACCATATAAACCAAGAAAACTAGGTTCAGCTCCATGATCACGAATGAATGTTTCTGCTAACTTGTCTAAATATAAAGTGGTAACACCTTCCTTGATTTCGGAAGCGATCATGCCTAATGTTTTGGATACGATTAATGCACTTTCTCGCATCAATTCTATTTCTTCACGTGATTTTACTATAATCATAATTTCAAATTTTCAGTTGGCAAAAGTACGATTTTATAATTATTTAATCCGGATTGGCCATAATTTTAAAAAGTTCTGAGTTTGAAATATAAAAACGGTTCTCTAAAGCAATTTGTGAAAGTTGTGCATTGACTAAATTATTTTCTCTAGTATTGATTAAAAACAAGGAGCTTTCGCCAAAAGTAAACAAGCGTTCTTCTGAATTCAGCATCGTTATATTGTCTTTAACCAATGCTTTTATTAATTCTTTTTGTTTTATAAGTGAAGCAATTTCTAATTTCTGAGCATTAATTTTATTGGTTAATTGTACTTTTTCTAGGTCTAAAGCAAATTCGGTTTCTTGGACTTTGAATTGTGCTAATTTTAAGTTTCCGCGTTCTTTTCGAAGAAATAAAGGGAAATAAAAATCCAAGCCAATTTTGTAATCCTGAAATTGATAATTATCAAAATAACGAGGTTCTGATAAATAAGAATAACCGACATCAATTTTAGGTAAAAGTAGATTGGCTTTTAATTTTTTTTCTACATTTAAAATGTCAATTTTACTTTGTAAAGCATTAATTTTTGGATGACTTTTCAAAGAGAAATCTTGTTGCAACAAATCATTGGTTTTTAGACTTTCTTGTATGGTGAATTCTAAATTTATTTCCGGTACAAGTTCCTCCGAAATTTCAAGAGGAATATTGTTTTCGAGCCATAAAAAATTAGAAAGCTCTAACTTAGCCTTAGCTAATTTGAGTTGTGAGTCTTCTAAATTTAGTTGTCTGTTTCTAACGATAATTCCGGCTTCAATACTGTCAATAGCAGGTTTGTCACCTTGTTGAATTAAAGTTTGTATTCCCTTGAAGCGAATTTGGGCATTCTTATAGTATTCTTGATACAGTTTTACTTCGTTAAAGTTTTTTTTCCAATTAAAATAAGCGAGGGATGCATCATACAAAACAGCTATTGCTTCAAGTTTTCTTTCAGCTTGACTCCATTGTAATTGTATTTTAGCTTTGCGAACATCAGCCATTCTTTGGTTTATAAATAGTCCTTGCCCCAACGGAACACTTATTCCTAATGAGGTTAATCCTTGATTGGGAGTAGTGTTTTCAGGATTTAAATAAATGCCTTCGTTGTTGTCGAAACCTGCTTTGATTTCAATTCCATACCAAGTTGGGATTTTGAAACTACTATTTAAAATGGAATAATATTCTTTGTCTTTGAATTTTTTTTGACTGAAATCCACTTCAATTTTCGGGTCAAATCCACCTCTAGCCATCATCAAATTAGCTTGAGCCTTATTGATTTCTAAATTGGCATTTTTAACTAATGGATGAAATTTTTTGACATAGCCCAAGTATTCATTATATGTAAACTCAATATTTACTTTGGTGGCTATATTTGGGTTTTCGATTTGTGCCTGAACAACAAAACGGAATAGTAAAAAAACAATAAGCAACTGTTTCATTATTTTTTTTCTTTAGCTGATGAGTTTGATTTTGAAGCTGTTTTGTAATAATTTGGTGGGAATCCGTTTAAAGTTCTCCAGATTTCAAACCAAACGGGGACCGTATTTAGCAAAGCGATGGTTTGTGCGCCTGAGCCTACACTTAGTTGTTTTGGCCATTTTGCTTCGGTTGGATCTGGCGCAATCAAAACTCTGAATTTTCCATTTTCACTGATGAAATTTTCAATTGCCACTATCCGACCACCAAAAGTACCATAAGACATATCTGGCCATCCAGAGAATACAATTGTAGGCCATCCATCGAACCAAACTCTAATTTTTTCTCCTTTTCTGATTAAAGGTAAATCTACAGGGCTCACATAGGTTTCGACTGCAATATCATATTTGTCAGGCATTATTGTTACTATTGGAGTGCCTTCTTTTATAGTTTCTCCAATTCCTGCTTGTAAAGCTCTATTGATATAACCACTTTGTACCGCTTTAATATAATACATGCCGTTTCGAATACTGTAATTAGCGTATTGGTTTTCTAGTTTACTAACTTGTGCCTCGGTGTCAAATTGATTGCTCATTGCTGTAAATTGATCGCTTTGGGCTTTTGAAGTTTTCTCGGCATATTCGGCAGCAATTCTATTAATTTCTACTTTAGTGTTGGTGTATTCGTTTTTACTGGTTAAAAATTTATTTTCTTGAGTAATTATTTTAGCTTCCACATCTTGTAGTTTAAGGCGCTTGTCTTCTACATCAGTAAGTGGTTTTAAGCCTTCTTTATTGAGTTGTATGGCTCGATTGTATTGTGTAGTTGCAATTTTAAGTTGTGTTTTTACTGCTTCAAGATCTATAGAATCACTTTTTATTTTTAAGGCAGTTTGTTTAATTTTGTTTTTGGCTTGTTCTAGTTTAAGTTTTTTTTCGTTTTCAATAAATTGTATTTGGGAGGAAAGTGTGCTTACTTTTGAGCCATAAGATGCTAAGGATTGTTTTTTAGCAGCTACTTGATTTTTGGTGTTATTTACTAAGTTTGGATCCATGTAATCTTCTTTAATTTCGGAGATAAACAGGATAGTATCGCCTTTTTTTACAAAATCACCTTCTTGAACATACCATTTCTCAATCCTTCCAGAGATGACACTTTGAATGGATTGAGGTCTTTGATTTGGCTTGAGCGTAGTAACAGATCCTATTCCAGAAATATTTTGGGTCCAAGGCAGGAATAATGCAATAACTGCTATGACAGAAACGCTAATAATGATTTTATTCAAAATTTTATAATGCGGTCTATTGCTCAAATCTCTTACAGATTTATATCGGTCAAGGGAATTAAGTAGCGACTTTTTGTTATTAGAAATATTTAACATAGAGTTATTTTTGAGTGTCCGAAATGATTTGTCCTTTATGCATAGTTAAAATTCGGGTGCATTTTGTTTTCCAATGTGGATTTTTGGAAGATACAATAATGGTCCATTTGTTTTCTTCTGAAGTAATAAAATCAATGATTTCATTGGCAACTTTTTCATCCATTGCATCAGTTGGATCTTCATAGAAAAGGATTCTAGGTTTGTTTACGATGCTTCTTGCTAGCAATATTTTTTGTGCATTTGAGGAGGAAAGTTGTTTTCCTTCCGGAAAAATTTGAGTTTCTAGACTATTAGGCAATGATTTTAGATACTCTGAAAGTTGAACCCCTTCAATTGCCCATTTCATATCTTGATTGGTGATATTACTGTTTTTAAAAGTGATATTGTCTAAAATAGAGCCTTCAAAAGGAGTCTCTCCATGAATGATATTTCCAATCTGTGAACGGTATTGTTTGAAATTAATTTTCGAAAAAGTATCGTCGTTAATGTATAAAGAGCCTTCCGAGGGTTGCAATAATGAAGATAAAATTCTAATTAAAGTGGTTTTTCCAGACCCATTTTCACCCTCAATAAGTAAGCGTTCTCCTTGTTCGATTTTTAAATTGATATTTTTTAATATTTTGGATGGTGAATTTGGAAATTTAATCCCCAAATTTTCAGCTTGTAATGAAATGGCAGAAAAATATTTTGGAGTATCATCCGAACTATCATCCTCCATTGATAAATCAGTTATTAATCCAATTTTTTCAACAGCAGTTAATACATCGTAAAGAGTTTCTAATCCTAAAATTATTTTTTCAACCGAGTTGATTACTAATAAAATTATAATTTCGGCTGCAACAAATTGTCCAATATTCATTTCTTGTACAATAACTAAATATCCACCAATGGATAAAAGACTGGCAGTAACAATAATTTTGAATAGTATTAATTGGCTGAATTGTCTTTTGATGACATCAAAAAGTGATTCTCTATAATTTAAATATTCCAAAACAAATTTATCATTCTTTTGAAGCGCAAAATCATAATTAAGTTCTCTTCGGAAACTGTAGTTATTTCTAGCCATTTCTTGTAACCAACCCGCAATTTTGTATTTGTATTTTGATACTTTTAAACTGTTTTCTAAGCCTGAAAAATAGGAATACTTGAATATGAGAAACAAGAAAAGCAACATCACGATGCCTAATACTATAAAATAAGGATGGTATAAGGAAAGCAACAAAATCCCAAATAAAATTTGTAATAAGGCAGCAGAAAAATCAATTAATAATTTTGAAGTTCCTTTTTGAATAGTCATAGTATCAAAAAAACGATTGGCTAATTCAGGAGGATAGGTATCGTGCAATTCTTCGAATTGGATGCGCGGTATACGGGCAGCAAATTCAAAAGAAGAACGTACAAACAGTTTTTGTTGAAGATTTTCGGTAATTCGTAATTGCATCAAAGAAAGAATTCCTACCAATGCAACGCCAATTACTACCAAAATAACTAACACAATCCAGGAAACTGTCACTCTACCTGATTGTATAAAATTAATGATTGCTTGGATTCCTAAAGGTAATGACAAACTAACTAATCCAGCAAAAATGGCATAAAAGAAAATTTGGTAAATATCTTTTTGGTCAAGTTTTAATAGCTTAAAATAACGCTGTAATGGGGTCATATTTTTATTTTAAAAGTTTTGTAATAAGATGAATGTAATATTGGCTAGCACTAATTTTATCATTGCAATTAGTTATACTTTTTAAATGTTCTGTTAGAAAATGCTGTTGTAATGATCCCTCGACAATTGTTGATGCTAAGCTTTTAGCATACGGATAATTTGGATTAACTTCTTCAATCATCAACACAATTCTATTAATAACTCTTTTATAAATTAAAAAAAAGCCTTCTTTATTCTCTTCATCAACTTCTTTGGTATGAATCGTTTTTGTAAATTCTGAAATTATAATTTTGTTTAAAATGGCTTCGTTAATATATTCAGTTTGTACATCATCTTCTATTTTTTCAGTAATTACAGTAATTCCTTTGATTAATTTTTCAAAAGGATTGCTAACATTTGTAGTTGCAAATACCAAGCGATATTCCATCCAGCTCCAATACCAACAAGATAAATATACTAATAATTTATGTTTGTTTTCAAAATAGCGATAAATGGAACTCTCGTTAGAACCAATTTTTTCGCCAAGTTTTTTAAACGTAAAATTGTCAAAACCGATTTCATCTATGAGCAGAACACTTTGCTCTATTATTTTCTTACCTAAAGCGGATGTTTCGGGGTCTTTAACAAAGATTTTTTTATTGACTTGAATTTTTAAATTAGATATGACAGTGTGCATAAGATTATTATTTTATGTAAATATAATAGTATTACTATCAATTATGAAATTTTAACTATTATTTATAAAAAAAGCTACTTTTAAGTAGCTTTTTGAATAATAGAATTAATTGTATTTACAGTAAAGAATGACAGGTCATAACTGCAGGTTTTTCTATTCCCATTAATTCCAAGATAGTTGGCGCAATATCACCTAAAACCCCATCGTGAATTTCTTTTAAATCGTTATCAACCAAAATAATGGGCACGGGATTCGTTGTATGTGCTGTATTTGGGCTCCCATCAGGATTTATCATGGTTTCGCAATTTCCGTGATCTGCAATTACGATGGTGGTGTAATTATGAGCAAGTGCAGTAGTTATTACTTTTTCAACACATTTATCAACTGCCTCGCAAGCTTTTATTGCGGCACTCATAATTCCAGTGTGTCCAACCATATCGCCATTCGCAAAATTAAGACAGACAAAATCTACTTCTTCTTTTTCAAGTTCAGGTACCAATGCATCTGTTAATTCAAAAGCACTCATTTCGGGCTGTAAGTCGTAAGTGGCTACTTTTGGGGAGTTTCTCAAAATTCTACTTTCTCCTTTAAAAGGAGTTTCTCTTCCTCCTGAAAAGAAAAAAGTAACATGCGGATATTTTTCTGTTTCTGCAATACGAATTTGTTTTTTATTCGCTTTTTCTATAACTTCTCCAAGCGTTTCTGTAATGTTATCTTTGTTGTAAACTACTTTTACATTCTTGTAGGTTTCGTCATAATTAGTAAGGGTCACATAATACAAATTCAATTTGTGCATGTTCTCCTCATGAAAATCTTGTTGTGATAATGCCTCTGTCAATTCACGACCTCTATCGGTTCTGAAATTGAAAAAGATGACCACATCGTCCTCTTGTATTGTTGCAAGCGGTTTGTCATTTTCATTTACAACTACTATTGGATGAATAAACTCATCTGTAACTTCGTTTTTATAGCTTTCTTCAATAGATGCAACTGCATTTTTAGAGTGTGTTCCAGTTCCATTTACCACTAAATCATAGGCAAGTTTTACTCTTTCCCAACGTTTATCACGATCCATGGAATAATAACGGCCAATAACCGAAGCAATTTTTACTGTAGTAGAAGCAATATAATTTTCTAAATCCTGAATGTATTTTTTTCCTGATTTTGGATCTACATCACGCCCGTCAGTAAACGCATGGATGAAAACTTCCTTTAAACCATATTGTTGAGTTGCATCAATTAATCCTCTTAGATGTGAAGTATGCGAATGCACGCCGCCATCAGAAACTAAACCTAAAAAGTGTACTTTTTTATTGTTTTCTTTAGCATAGGTAAAGGCATCAACCAACACTTGCTCTTTTATCAAGGTATTATTGGCTACAGCCAAATTGATTTTGGCTAAATCTTGATATACAATTCGTCCAGCTCCAAGGTTCATATGACCTACTTCGCTGTTTCCCATTTGTCCTTCTGGCAAACCTACATTCAAACCATCAGTACGAAGTTGAGCACTTGGATAATTTTTATAAAGACTATTTATGAACGGAACATTTGCATTATCGATAGCTGAAACCTTCGGGTCTGGAGATTTCCCCCAACCGTCCAGAATCATAAGAATTACTTTTTTATTCATGACAATTTTTTAAGCAAATATAAAGAATTTTCAAAAAAAAGTGTTAGTGTCCCAATCACTATTATGCATTTTTAAGTGAAGCGAACTATTAAATATTAATTCTGTGGGATTAAGTGCCTATTTTTAAAATTAATGATTATAAAAATTTATTTTTTACTTCATTATAGTCTATAAAATAACGAACACTAACAGATATAACGTGGCTCAAAGCATCATTATTAAGTAAATTGGTTACGTTTTGATCAAAATTCTTATTGATAATGTTTTCAAAATTTGCCGCATTATTTCGATATAGGACCGATACTTGACTACCTGGGGCAAACCACCAAGAATAGGATAAGTCAAAATTCCAAGAATAAAAACTTGAATCTTTGTTCTCTGAATAATTGGTATTATTAACGAGTCTTCCATTTTGTTCCAATGTCAAAAAGTTTTTATTTTCTGCATACGACCAATATTGCCTCGCAGAAAGATTAAAATTCATTTTACTGTTTATGGAATATTTCCCCGAAAGGGTGTTAGAATAAGTCACTACGTTTCGGTTGGCAAAAATAATGGTGTTTTCTGTACTGCTATTCAAGTCCTCATCAATACTGTCAATGAATCCTTTATTATTATTTTGTCTAAAAAAATTGAAGTTGTAGTTCAATGCAAATTTATCATTAAAACGGTACCTCGGTCCAAGAGAAAATTCATAGGTTTCTCTACCAGGTTCATTAAGTATGGTATAAGAAGGATTGAAATCAAAAGCAAATTTATAATTATAATTGGATGAAAAGTAAAGCCAACTGCTATATCTTGCAGGTCTGATTACATACCGATTGTCTGTTCTAGGTTCGTAATAATCGTATTTTTCAAAAGGATCTACATTGATTCCAAATCCCAAATAATGATTCTTTTTGGTATCAATATTTACATTTACATTAAAGTTACTCCCTTGAATTTTACCTGTTTCTTTTTGAAACTGAATGAAATTATTATAGTTCAGTCTGAAACTATTAAAATGTTTTGTTGGATTCAGAATTCTATAATTAGCATTGCCATAGAAACTGTAATAATTGGTTTCGAAATTAATTCCTAAATCATTATTGTCATAGTCCTTTGTATATAAATCACCACCAAAACTATACCTATATTTTCCAGATGTTTCAGCAAAATTTAATGTAGTAGCAATTCCTTTTTTATCTTTCAAGTCATTTACGTAGCTGTATTTAAAATCACCAGATAAATTATAGGTATTTTTCTTGGTGTTCAAATCCCAAACCAAGGCAGATACATTACCATCTCTAAAATTCCCATTTCGGGTAACATTTGTATTAACAAACGATATGGAGGAATTTTTATGAAAACGTTGGTCTAAAACTAATACATTATAATTCGCTAAAGGTTCAACAACTTCTCTTCGGGTCTCCTGTGTATCATTGTTTAAAATGGTTGCATTAGTTTTTTCGGTAACGGCATTTAGAATTCCAATTCCTAAACCATCTTTTGTTCTTCCTGAAACTTTTAAAGCATTGATTAGGTTTACACTTGCAGGATTATCAATAATGGTTTCATTAGTTTCAGTTGTTGGATATTTTGAAGGGCTTCCGCCAATTCTCCTAGAATACACTAAATTTCCTTTGCTGAATAAATCAGTTCCTTCTGTAAAAAAAGGTCTGTTTTCATTGAACTGTTGTTCGAAAGGACCTAGATTAAGAATTTGATCGTCGTATTTAGTTTGTCCGAAATCGGGGATTAAAATAGCGTCTAGTGTAAAGGCATCATTGATTCCGTATTTTATATCCAAACCTCCTTTGAGCGTTCCATAGGTTTTTTGATTGGCATTAGCGTTTAGATAAAAGGAAGAATAGGGGAGTAAAAACAATCGAGTAGGAGTTTTGATATTTTCAATCCCTTCGAGAGTTCCTGCCTGTTGAGTAAAAGTTCCTACTTTGGTATCAATTAAATTCCAAGTATATTTTTGGCGATCTCTTTTTATTTCTCTAAAAAAGTTAAGCCCCCAAGTTTGCTTTTTCTCACCCGAAAATCGGAGCGCAGCATAAGGAATCCGCATTTCTACAACCCATCCTTTATCCGTAATTACTGCTTTGCTGTTCCAAACGGCATCCCAAGAATAATCTTCTCCATTGGCATCAGTTGTTAAGCAATCGGCTTGTCCATCTGCTGCATTTACATAAAACTGAAAATCTTGTTGCCCATCATTAAACCCATTTATAAAAACTCCAAACAAATCAGATGTGCCAAATTCATCCCTTTTTGTTATTTCTTTTAAGATTTTTGAAGGTTCATTATCGTATAATATTGCAGCAATATAAATGGCATCATTATCATAAACCACTTTTACTTCTGTTTTTTTTGTATCTGGAATGGGTTTTCCGTTATCAGGTTCAAACATGATAAAATTACTTGCTTCAGAAGCAGATTCCCATATTTTTTCGTCTAATTTTCCGTCGATTGTAATGCTTTCGGATATGAATTTGGTTTGTAGTACTTTTTTTTGGCTGTAGCCAAAGAATGAAAACAGAAGCACACCTATAAAAAGTATTTTTCTCATATGATTTTTGATTGAAATGACGGGTGAC
>CANEXR010000014.1 GCA_947443815.1 Flavobacteriaceae bacterium
TCGGTTTCGCAGTTTATGATTTGTGTGAATGAATTGTCAACACAAAACTGCCATTCTCTTGCAATTTTGGAACCATTGGCCATTGTAATTTCGCCTTATGCACCTCATATTGCAGAGGAATTATGGTCGTTGTTGGGGAATACAGGTTCAATTGCAAGAGTTGCTTTTCCAACTTTAGAAGAAAAACATTTGGTAGAAAGTGATAAAGAATATCCCGTTTCTTTCAATGGAAAAATGCGTTTTACAATGGTTTTACCTTTGGATTTAACCGCAGCACAAATCGAAGAAATTGTAATGAAAGACGAAAGAACCATCAAACAATTAGAAGGAAGAACTCCAAATAAAGTGATTATTGTTCCTGGGAAAATTATCAATTTAGTAGGGTAATTTTAATAGCAACACAATCTTTTTTTTAATCCTAATTTCAAATTATTTTTTGGAATTAGGATTTTTAGTTTAGCAAAATTGGAGACATTAGTCTTCCGTTTCAAAAAATGCCAAAATGACATTCTGAAAATTTGGTTCAGA
Organism: Flavobacteriaceae bacterium; assembly: GCA_947443815.1. Lineage (GTDB taxonomy): Bacteria > Bacteroidota > Bacteroidia > Flavobacteriales > Flavobacteriaceae > Flavobacterium. Next base: position 529 of record CANEXR010000014.1, read on the forward strand.
TTTTGATGCATCTTTTATAAATTAAAAAATAAAAATATGGGAATGAGTTATTTGATTCTTGCTGGTGCAATTATGCTTTTCAGCTGGTTGGTTAGTTCAAGACTAAAAAGCAAATTTGAACATTATTCTAAATTACAATTACAAAACGGAATGTCAGGTGCCGAAATTGCTGAGAAAATGCTTGCAGATAATGGGATTCGGGATGTGCGTGTAATTTCTACTCCGGGACAATTAACGGATCATTACAATCCTGTTGACAAAACAGTAAACTTGAGTGAAGCGGTTTATAACCAGCGGAATGCGGCAGCAGCGGCTGTTGCGGCTCATGAATGTGGACATGCTGTGCAACATGCGGTTGGCTATCAATGGCTAACGATGCGTTCTCAGTTGGTTCCTATTGTAAATGTAGCCTCGTCTTATATGCAATGGATTTTACTTGCGGGAATTTTGATGATGCGTACTTTTCCGCAATTGTTGTTAATTGGGATTGTTATTTTTGCAGCCACAACTTTGTTTTCGATTGTAACTTTGCCAGTAGAATATGATGCAAGTAATCGTGCTTTGGCTTGGCTAAAAAATAAGAATATGCTGAATCGTGCAGAATATGCTGGGGCAGAAGACTCTCTAAAATGGGCTGCGAGAACTTATGTAGTAGCCGCTTTAGGTTCAATCGCCACCTTATTATATTATGTATCAATTTATATGGGAGGAAGAAGAAACTAATTTTGCTCAAAAACAAAAAACCGATTGGTCTAAAACGAATCGGTTTTTTTTATCTAATAATGAATACATTACAATTGTATTTGCCTGTCGATTTGTTGGTCTAATGAAATGAAAGTTTCTGTTCTGGAAACGCCTTCAATTGCTTGGATTTTGGTGTTTAAAAGATGCATTAAATGTTCGTTATCACGACAAATTATTTTAATCAGAATCGACCAGTTTCCTGTAGTATAATGGCATTCCAGTACTTCTGGGATTTTCTTTAAATCTTTAACGGCTTCTGGATTTCTAGCCGCTTTGTCTAAATAAATTCCAACAAAAGCCATGGTATTATAGCCTAGAATCTTGTGGTTGACAGTAAATTTTGAACCTGAGATAACGCCAGACTGTTCTAGTTTTCGTAACCTTTGATGAATAGCGGCTCCTGAAATACCAATTTTATTAGCTATTTGAAGAATAGGTTTCCGCGCATCTTCCATTAGGTCGCGCAAAATTTCTTTATCGATACCGTCTATTTCTATAATTTGAGAATTAATTTTCATAAGTTGCTATTTTAAATCAAAAAGGTAATTTAAGTTTCAATTAGAAATCAAATTTAATTAAAAACATTTAAACCATTACAACTTTTATTATTTTAATAAAGAAAAGTAATTTAACTATTCCTTAGGTTAAAAATGAAAACTCAAAATGAATTTTATATAGTAAAAAAAAGTAGGGCCAAAAAAAAAGCCGCAAATTGCAGCTTTTTTGTAATTTTATTTTTTGAAGAAATTTTATTTTCCTTTGTTAGCTTCGGCAATGTATTTTTCTAATGCCATTGTCATAGAAGGCGTTCCAGGAGTTGGAGCCATAATATCGATACGCAAGCCATGTTCTAGAGCTTCTTTTTGAGTAGTGCTTCCAAAAACGGCGATACGGGTATTGTTTTGTTCAAAATCTGGAAAATTTTTAAATAACGATTTTATTCCTGTTGGGCTAAAGAAAGCCAAAACATCATAATAAACATCTGCTAAATCAGATAAATCACTCATTACAGTTTTATAAAAAACGGCAGGAGTCCAATCTACTTTTAAAGCATTCAACGTTATAGGGGCGTCTGCATTCAGTTGGTCAGATGCAGGAAGCAAGAATTTTTCGTCTTTGTATTTTTTTATCAATGGTGATAAATCAGCAAAATCTTTAGGACCTACATAAATCTTTCGTTTTCTGTAGACTACATATTTCTGCAGGTAAAAAGCAATAGCTTCAGACTGACAAAAATATTTTAATCCCTCAGGAACTTTAAAACGCATTTCATCAGCTACTCTAAAAAAATGATCAACAGCATTTTTACTCGTCAATATAATAGCCGTGTAATGGTTAAGATCAATTTTTTGTAATCTGATCTCTTTTGCGTTAACTCCTTCTACGTGAATAAAAGGTCTGAAATCAATTTTTACCTTATGCTTTTGTTGCAGCTCAAAGTATGGAGAGTTTTCCACTTTAGGCTCGGGCTGTGACACCAAAATTGTTTTCACTTTCATATTTAACAGTTTCTAAGCAATCCCTTTTGTAAACCAATAATATATAAAATAATAGGGGGCTATTTCAAAAGCGCAAAGATATAAAATAAAATAAAACAACTTGCCGAATATTGCATTTTGATAATTTTTTATTGAAATAAAATAGGTAAGGGCATTTATTACTAATATTATGGCAATAATTAGGATAGGAATATTACGCGAAACAGTGTCGTAATAGAATAAAATAATATTAATAGGAAGAATTATTAGTCCAATATAGGTTCGATAAGTAACCTTTTGAAGATTGAATTGTTCTACAAATTCTTCTATATTGAAGGCTGTAGCTATAATTTTTTCTATCAAAAATTTGGATAAAATAAAGAAAATTAAAAAAGTAATAATTTGAATGTAAAGCACCCAATCTGTTTTTGAGGCGTGACCAAAAATAGATAAGGAAAGTTGAATAAAAAATGCAAGTGAAATGACTTGTACCAAAAATAAAGAAATGGTAAATCCGCTTTTTAGATGGCTACTGTCACGGTAGACTTTGATGTATTTATCTGAAAAAAGCAAGTTTGCAAAATCGCCAAACCGATTCTCAAAAATAGATTTGGTAATAGCAATAGTTATAAAAGACAAGACAAATAAAAATGTTGCCCAATCTTTATTTTCAGTTATTCTTGGATGAAGTACGTGTTCAATCATAGCGATACAAAATTACTAATTTTTTATATCATTCTTTTTATTATAAATTTATTATGAATCAAATGCTTTAAAAAGTTTACTTTTGCGATGAAATTAGTCAAAAGATGAACGATTGCATTGTTATAATCCCAACCTATAACGAAATTGAAAATATTGAAAGTATCATACGAGCTGTACTTTCATTGCATAAGCCTTTTCATATCCTTATTATTGATGATAATTCACCGGATCATACGGCTGATAAAGTGATTTTGCTTCAATCAGAATTTCAGGGAAGATTGTTTTTAGAAAAAAGAGAAAAAAAAACAGGATTGGGAACGGCTTATGTTCATGGTTTTAAATGGGCTTTGGAACACAATTATAATTTTATTTTTGAAATGGATGCCGATTTTTCACACAATCCTACAGATTTAGAAAAGTTATACAATGCTTGCCATTTTGGCGATGCTGATTTAGCGGTAGGATCTCGATATGTTACGGGGGTAAATGTAGTTAATTGGCCATTGAGCAGAGTTTTAATGTCTTATTATGCTTCTGTTTATGTTCGGATTATAACTGGAATGAAAATTCATGACGCCACTGCTGGATTTGTTTGCTACAAAAGACAAGTATTAGAAAGCATCAATTTGGATCGAATCCGATTCGTGGGTTATGCTTTTCAAATTGAAATGAAATACAGAACTTTTTGCAAAAAATTTCAAATTGTTGAGGTTCCGATTATTTTTACAGACCGGACCAAAGGGCAATCCAAAATGAGTAATTCTATAATTATTGAAGCCGTTTTTGGAGTTATTGCATTGCGATTAAAAAAATTAGTCAACACATTATAAGAAAAGATACGATGAACAGGGTTTTAATTAAGAATGCCAAGATAGTAAACGAAGGAACAATTTTTGAAGGCGACCTATTAATTGAAGATGAAATAATTGTTGAAATTTCAGAGAGTATAAGCGCCAAATCTTCTCAATGTAAAATTATTGATGCCGAGGGGAATTATTTAATTCCTGGAGCCATTGATGACCAAGTGCATTTTAGAGAGCCAGGACTTACGCATAAAGGCGATATCGAATCCGAGTCGAGAGCAGCTGTTGCAGGAGGAATTACCTCTTTTATTGAACAACCTAATACGGTTCCAAATGCAGTCACACAAGAAATTTTAGAAGAAAAATATCAAATTGCTGCTCAGAAATCCTATGCGAATTATTCGTTTATGATGGGAGCTACGAACGATAATTTGGAAGAAGTTTTAAAAACGAATCCCAAAAATGTTGCAGGGATTAAAATATTTTTAGGCTCCTCAACGGGAAATATGTTAGTAGATAATGAATCTACTTTAGAAAGGATATTCGCTAGTACTCCTATGCTTATTGCTGTACATTGTGAAGACGAAGCAACCATTAAAGGGAATTTAGAAAAATACAAAGAAGAATATGGGGATGATGTTCCCGTAACAGCACACCATCTTATTCGAAGTGAGGAAGCCTGTTATATTTCTTCTTCAAAAGCAATTGCGCTTGCCAAAAAAACAGGTGCCCGCTTGCATGTGTTCCATCTTTCTACCGCCAAAGAAATGGATTTGTTTACTAATAAAATTCCATTGGAAGACAAGAAAATTACGGCCGAAGTTTGTATTCATCATTTGTGGTTTACCAATGATGATTATGCTACCAAAGGCAATCTTATCAAATGGAATCCAGCTGTAAAAACCGCGAATGACCGTAAAGTGCTTTGGGAAGCTTTATTAGATGATAGAATAGATGTAATTGCTACAGATCATGCTCCTCATACTTTAGAAGAAAAAAAACAATCCTATTTGAATGCGCCTTCAGGAGGTCCGCTTGTGCAACACGCTATTGTGGCTATGTTTGAAGCACATCATCAAGGTAAAATTAGTATCGAGAAGATTGTTGAAAAAATGTGCCATAATCCAGCTAAGATTTTCAAAATAGAAAAAAGAGGCTTTATTAAAGTAGGCTATTATGCTGATTTGGCAATTGTAAATTCAGGTTTGCCATGGAGTGTAAAAAAAGAAAATATTTTGGCTAAATGTGGATGGTCTCCATTTGAAGGATTTACTTTTAAATCAAGAATCACGCATACTTTTGTAAACGGACAATTAGTATACGCCGCTTTTAAAGTAAAAGAAATTCGTGCTGGAAAGCGATTATTATTTGATAGATAAAATAAAGATGAAAAAAATAATAGCTCTTTTAGTGGTTTTGGTTTTTTTGGCTTGTAAAGAAGAAGAAGTTAAAAAACCCAATCGATTGATTGAAAAAGAGGTCATGATAAATATCATGTATGATTTATCAATATTTGATGCTATAAAATACCAAAGTCCAGCTGTTTTAGATTCAAATCATATAAATCCAAGGAAGTATATTTTCAAAAAATATAAAATCGATAGCCTACAATTTGCAAAAAGCAACATCTATTATGCTTCGGATTATGAATCTTACAAAGAGATGTTTGAGCAAATAACCAAGCGATTGGATCAAAATAAAGCGGTGGTTGAAGCTTTAATCAATGCAGAAAAAAAGAAAGAAGAGAAGTCTAAAAATACCATAAAAAAGAATCTCAAAAAATCATTTCCTCCTGAAGTCAGAAGAAATGATTCGTTAGAAATAAGCCAGCGAGCTCGACTTTAGCTATTGGTTTTATTCAACTAAATCAAACGCAAATCCTTTTTCGATTAAATATTGTAGTGTTTTAGGTAAAGCAAATTTTAAGTTTTTGGATGCTTTGATACTATCGTGAAATACAATTACACTTCCAGATTTTACATTCGAAAGAACATTTTCTAAACATTGTTGGGGTGTTATAGTTTGATCAAAATCGGCGCTAAGGACATCCCACATGATTATTTTGTAACCAAGTTGCCGAATTATTTTAGCTTGAGCAGTTTTTATTTTGCCGTAAGGCGGACGGAAAATTTTAGAGCCCAAATCGGTGGTTTTAAATTGTGCTATGCTTTCCTCGCATTGTTTGGTGTTTTCTATATAGGCTTCGGTTGTGGTCTTCCATCCGTTCCAATGGTTGAAGGTGTGATTGCCTATTTTGTGCCCTTTCTCAATTATTTTTTGGAACAGATCAGGATGGTTTTCAATGTTGTTTCCAATACAGAAAAACGAGGCTTTGATGTTGTTTTTTTGGAGTTCTTCTAAAACCCAATTTGTGATTTCGGGAGTTGGTCCATCATCAAAAGTAAGATAGATTTTGTTTTGTGCATTAGGAATATCCCAAACGTAGTTGAAGAATATTTTCTTTATAAAAGATCTTGTTTTAACCCAGTAGTAACTCATGCTGTATCAATTAAATAAAAAATGCAGTACATTGCTGCACTACATTTTTTAAGAATTATATTTTTACATTTTACAATACATTACTCTTTTTCTCGTCCAAAACGTTCAAATATATTGACATAAGTGTTGAACGTAGTTTTTGATTGGTTGTAAAAAGCGGTATCACCACTTTCTTTCATTATTTGTAACAAACCTCTATAGCGTTCTAAATCAGTGATTATTTCTATAGCAATAGTTGTTTGTTCTGAAGGTTCAAGTTTGCTGTAATAGTCTAAATTTTCTTTGTATTTGACGATTAATTTTTTGAGAAGGTCTTGTGCTTTGGCTTTTTCGCCTATGTCATAATAGCCTTTTGCAAAAGGATCTACCAAAGAATAATAATCAAATTTTTCTAAAGGCATTTTGAACATCGCTAACTCGATGATGTTTTTTGCTTTTTCTTTTTGACCTTCAGCAATAAGTTGATTCATTAATCTGGCAAGATAAGAACGATAATTAATACTGTTCTTTCTTGTTTCTGGATCGTGATAAATAGTTAGACTTTCGCTATTGCCCCAGTCCATTTTTATAACTTTATCGTAGAGTCTATCTGCATCAATCATACCCATATCTAAGGGGCTACCATCTTTCGGCAATGCTGTTTTTATCGGAACTAATTTGTAAGCCATTCCTTCTAGTTGAAGATAATCTTTCATCCATAAATAGTCTTCGGCATCAAAAGCGCCATTGCTAAAGTAAATAGGTCTTTTCCAATTATTATTTGCTATGATGTCTAACATCATCAATCGATTTTTGTATAAAGCATTTCCTTTGATGTCAATGTCAATATAAGGAACAATGGAGTCATTGTATTTTGCAGCAACTACTTTATTTTTAATAATAGTGTTTTTGTCAATTGGGATTCGTATTTTATTGGTTGGATAAAAATGAATAGTCTGCCCGTTTTGCATTTCAACCGTTGATTTTGGATTTTTAATGAATGTAATAAAATCCTTAATATCCCAACGTGTTTCTATTTTTTGAATATAGGCCACATAATCCAGTTTGTCTCCTACATACTGATCGTGTGTGAATGAAATAGGCAAGGGGTCAGATTGATAGGTCTTTGTTTTCATTTGGTCAATGTACCAATCGGTCATGAAAAGACTGGTGTTAACAATCTTAACATCAGTTCTTACTTTTTCTATTTCTTGGGCGTACCAGAGAGGGAAAGTATCGTTGTCACCAATTGTAAATAAAATGGCATTAGGATCACAAGAGTTTAAATATGCTTTTGCTAATGCAACGGCGGTATATCGATTAGAACGATCGTGATCATCCCAGTTTTGAGAAGCCATTAACACTGGAGCTGCTAATAAACTGACGGCAATAATAATGGGTCCAGCAATTTTTGGTGCTAAATATTTCTGGGCACTTTCATAGAGCGCATACACTCCAAATCCTATCCAAATAGCAAAGACGTAAAAGGAACCAACTAAAGCATAATCTCTTTCTCGAGGTTCAAAAGGTCTCTCATTCAAATATATTTTCAAAGCTATACCAGTAAACAAGAATAAGGCTAATAATACATAGAAACTTTTTAAATCTTTATTTGCGTGGTACATTAAGCCAATAAGCCCTAGTATAAAGGGCAAGAAATAATAGGTGTTGCGTCCTTTATTGTTTAAAACATCCGAAGGTAAGTTGTCTTGAGAACCTAAATGAAGGCTGTCCATAAATTTAATACCACTAATCCAGTTGCCGTTTAAATTATCATATTTTCCTTGAACATCACTTTGTCTTCCTACAAAATTCCACATTAAATACCTCCAATACATATACCCAAATTGGAATTCAAACATGAAACTGAAATTGTCAATTGTTGTTGGTTTTTCTACAATTAAATAGTTACCATAGCTTTTTAAAAACGAAACATAGCCTTCATTGTCAATTTGTTTTTGAGCGTAAGCTTGTCTAAATTCAGTTACCGTTTTTTCGACTTCATTTCTCAATTGAGCTATTGCTTTGTTATATTCTTCTTCGGTGAGTTGATTGGCATCAATTCCATATTTTGCTAAATCATCCTCGTAAGCATAATTAGGATTTATTTTGAATTCAGGAGGGTTCGAAAAATTCATGTAATTTTCAATATGCTCTGAACTCCACATTCTAGGCAAAATAGTTTTGTGATTATCGTCACTATTTTGTTCTGCGTTTTTGAAGTTGTTTACAATAACATATTTTCCTGTTTTGTAGTCTCTCTCGTAGTTAGGCGCTTTGTCTAAATAAGGATTGTCTTTGTCTAAACCTGCAAAAGTTTCCGTGTATTGAGGGCCGTAGAACAAAGGATTAACTCCATATTGTTCACGATTATAATACGCTAAAACTTCTGCAGCATCCGAAGGTTTATTTTCGTTAATTACAGTGTTAGCATTTGCTCTGATGGGTAGCATCATCCAAGTAGAAAAACCAATAAGGATGAATAGGATACAAAGAATGATAGTGTTATAAAAAATCATTCCTTTTTGTTTGGTGTATTTTAAACTAAAATAAAAGAAAGCAATAAAAAGAATAGCCACAAATAAAGTCCCAGAATCAAAAGGTAATCCTAAATCGTTGACCATAAAAACTTCCGTTTTTCCAAAGAAAGCCATGGTTAAAGGCAGTAATAATTTAAAAATAAACAATAAAATGGCAATTACAACCACATTAGCCACAATAAAATTCTTTAAAGTAACTTCTTTGTAATTTTTAAAATAATATAAAAATCCAATTGCAGGAATCGTTAACAAAGCCATGAAGTGAACTCCAAATGAAAGCCCAATTACAAGAGAGATAATTAATAACCATTTATCGCCACGGGCAGTATTCATATCTTGTTCCCAACGCAATCCAAGCCAAAAAAGTAAAGCAATAAACAATGAAGCCATTGCATATACTTCGGCTTCAACTGCATTGAACCAAAAACTATCCGAAAAAGTATAGGCTAATGCACCAACCAAAGAGCTTCCAAGAATAACAATAGCGTTGTTTTTATTGATTTCTGAAAATCTAGAGATTAGTTTTTTCAGTATCATGGTCGAGGACCAAAACATAAATAGTATGGTAAAAGCACTAGAGAATACGGATGTCATATTGACCATCAAAGCAATTTTGGTGTTGTCTGGAGCAAACATTGCAAAAAAAGCACCAATCATTTGAAATAAGGGAGCGCCAGGCGGATGTCCAACTTCAAGTTTGGCCGCTGTGGCAATATATTCACCACAATCCCAAAAACTCATGGTGGGCTCTACAGTAAGTGTGTATGTTATTAATGCTACTGCAAATGCAAACCAACCTATAATTGTATTCCATTTATTGAAATTGAATTCCAGCTTATTCATGTACTAAATTTTATTTTTTTAAGATACAAAGAAAATGTTTTTTTATGTAATGATACGAGCATTAACAAAAAATTCTAAAAAACAAATGTATCTCAGTAATAGATTGGTTTTTAGTTCGTTTGAAAACGCAATTGAAACAGATGGCATGCAAACGAAAAGTTTTTTCATAAAAACCTATTAAAAATTTGCAGAAACTAAATTTTGTATTAAATTTGCACTCGCTTAACAGCACTGCTGGTCTATGGTGTAATGGTAACACAACTGTTTTTGGTGCAGTCTTTCAAGGTTCGAGTCCTTGTAGACCAACATAAAGCCTTTCAAGAAATTGAAAGGCTTTTTTTATGCAAAATAATTGAAAGCCAAATATTTAATTTTAGGTAATGATAGGGTCGTTTTTTTATAAAAAACCCTATCTTTCAGGGATACTTACTAAGTATATAATGAAAATTTAAGTTGTTTTACAAATTTGAAATAGTCGCTATATATTCCTTAATATCTAAAAATTCCACGGGTAATAATTTTTTTATTTTTTCATTCGAATATAAGTTTTTCGAATAAGAAGCCTTTGCAGTGGCTCGGGTCAGCTTTCTTTTTTTAAAGAAAACCGTGGATAAAATCCAATCTATTCTCCAGCTTATTTTCATAAAAAGCGGCCTAGCGTGTAGCGAAGGTCTTTTGACTTTCAAGCTGTCTGCAATAGTTTCTAGAACTTCCTTGAAAATGATATTTTCTGCAATTAAAGTAAAGCGTTCATTAATAATTTGACTTTTCATTAGTTGAAATGCCATAGAAACTACATCTGAAACTGCGATAAAACCAGTGGTTCCTAGTGTGTAAAAACGCAATCCTTTTGCAATTTTTGCAAAAAGTTGCCCGCTTCCCTGATTGCGAAAACCAGGTCCAAGAATAACGCCAGGATTAACAATAATGACGTCGAGCCCTTCTTGTTGACCACGCCAAACTTCCATTTCAGCACCATATTTTGAAATAGCATAATCGCTATGGGGTTTTTCAGGATTCCACTCGGTTTCTTCCGTAATTGTTGTTTCCTGAGCTGTACTGTCACCAAGAGCAGCAATTGAACTGATAAAACATAGTTTTTTTATGTTTTTTGATATACAGAAATTTACAATATTGGAGGTGCCTTCAATATTTGTTTTCCGAATTAAATCTTCCTCTTTGGGTTCGAATGAAATTAAAGCTGCAGCGTGATATACGTATTCAATATTCTCAAAAGCGTTTTCTAAGGAGGGAATGTCAGTAATATCACCTTGAATCCATTCTACTTTTTCAAACAACAAATCTTTTTTATACAGGGAAAAAAGGGATTTAGTTTTCTCAATAGAAGATGAATTTCGGTATAAAGCACGGACAGTTTCACCATTTTCAATTAAATGAATTAAAAGGTGCGCACCGACTAAACCTGTTCCTCCTGTTACTAAAACCATAACTACAAATGTATTATTTAATGTTGATTCCGTTATTTGTTTGCAGATTAATTTGGCACACCAAAAGAACATTTTTTTGATTAAGCACGGAAACAAATAACGGAATCAACATTAAATTTTATCTTTGCACAAAATTATAGCCTTTTAAAATGAAAAATATTATTTCCGAATTACAATGGCGCGGCTTGGTTCACGACATCATGCCAGGAACCGAAGAACAACTTTTGAAAGAAATGACCACCACATATATAGGATTTGATCCCACATCAGATTCATTGCACATAGGAAGTTTGGTGCCGATAATACTATTGGTTCATTTAAAAAATTTCGGGCATAAACCAATTGCATTAGTCGGTGGAGCTACCGGTATGATTGGTGATCCATCTGGAAAATCAGATGAAAGAAACCTATTGGATGAAACTACTTTAAACCATAATGTAGCAGGAATAAAAGCTGTTTTATCTCGGTTTTTAGATTTTAATTCTAAGGATGTGAATGCGGCTATATTAGTGAATAATTACGATTGGATGAAAGACTTGTCGTTTATCAACTTTGCTCGTGATGTAGGTAAAAGAATCACAGTAAACTATATGATGGCAAAAGATTCTGTTAAGAAACGATTGTCTGGCGAAGGGGAAGGAATGTCGTTTACGGAGTTTACTTACCAATTAATTCAAGGATATGATTTTTATCATTTGCATAAAGAATACAACTGTTTGTTGCAAATGGGAGGTTCAGATCAATGGGGCAATATCACAACAGGAACAGAGTTAGTTCGCCGTATGAACGTAGGTGAAGAAGCTAAAGCTTACGCAATGACCTGTCCATTAATCACCAAAGCTGATGGGTCTAAATTTGGAAAATCAGAAGGAGGGAATGTTTGGTTGACTGCTGATAAAACCTCGGTATATAAATTCTATCAATTTTGGTTGAATACAACGGATGTTGATGCAGAGAAGTACATTAAAATCTTTACTTTTTTAGACAAAGAAGCAATCGAGGCATTAATAAAAGAGCATCAAGTAGCGCCACATTTAAGGGTTTTACAAAGAAAACTAGCAGAAGAATTAACTGTTTTTGTTCATTCAAAAGAAGAGTTGGAAAAAGCCATAAAAGCATCAAATATTCTTTTTGGAAATGCCACTGCCGATGATTTGAAACAATTGGATGAAACTACTTTTTTAGAAGTTTTTGATGGAGTTCCCCAAGCAGAAATTACAAAAACGGATATTGAAAACGGAATTGATATTGTAACGGTTTTAAATGAAAAAACGGGGTTCTTCAAGTCAAATGGTGAAGCAAGAAGAGCTTTGACAGCCAATTCTATTTCGGTTAATAAAGAAAAAGTGAAAGAAGATTATGTACTTTCTGCTAAAGATTTAATCAACAATCAATTTGTGCTTTTGCAAAGCGGAAAGAAAAATTATTTTGTGATTCGAGCAAAATAATGATAAAAATACACCCAGTTGATTTTTATTAAATGGAAATTGTAACAGATAAAAAAACCTAATTAGTTTGCTAATTAGGTTTTTTTTCTGCCATTAATTGTCTCGTATAATTCCAAGGCATTTCCATCAGTCAATAAGGAAACATAATGACAAATATGAAGTAGCCTTTCGTAGAGATCTTCTTTTTCTAAATCATGTTTTTCAGGAAGCATTTTTAGAATTAATTTGTCATAATTTGATGCTGTACCATTAAATTTGTTGTTGAATGCAGTAATAAATTTATCTAATAAAGTTTGGATAATTTGATATCCAACAATCTCTTTTTCAATAACTTCTCTACTTTGGTATATGTTTTTGACACTAATATTGATGATGTCGTCCATTTGTGCTTTGAACTTGCTTTTATCAGTTAAGGCATAAGGAAAATTTCCGTTTAAAATATCGGTTTCATTTTCGATAAATACCTTCACGGCATCATTGATTAAACTTCCAATTGCTAAAGCCCTCAGGTAACTAATGCGATCTTCTTTGGTAGTCAGGGTTTTATATTTAGCAGTATCAATAGCATCTTTGACTAATTTTATCAAATATTCCAATGCAAATTCCTCTTGAACTAAACCCAAATTGATTCCGTCTTCAAAGTCAATAATGGTATAACAAATATCATCGGCTGCTTCAACTAAATAGGCTAGTGGATGTCTTTCAAAACCAATATCATCTCCTGATTTATTAGGAATCATTCCCATATCGGTTGCTACATTTTGGAAAAAAGCTTTGTCGGTTTGAAAAAAACCATACTTTTTGTCTGCTATATTTTTGGTTGGTTTTTTTGGCAAACTTTCTTTTGGGTATTTCATAAAAGCACCCAATGTAGCATACGAAATTCGGAGTCCGCCTTCAATACCCGGTCTACTGGCAGTAAGAACCGAAAAGCCATTGGCATTGCCTTCAAAGTCAATTAAATCTTGCCATTGTTTTGGGGATAATTGGTTTTTGTATTGGTTTCCGTTTCCTATCGAAAAATATTCGCCAATCGCTTTTTCTCCCGAATGGCCAAAAGGAGGATTTCCAATATCATGTGCCAATGAAGCTGCCGCTACAATAGCTCCAAAATCATTCATGTGATAGCCATGAACTTCTTTGAGATGGGGGTATTTTTCAATTATTTTTTTACCAACCAATCGTCCTAGAGAGCGTCCTACAACTGAAACTTCTAAGCTATGTGTCAATCGAGTATGCACAAAATCTGTTTTTGATAGCGGAATAACTTGGGTTTTGTCTTGTAAACTTCTAAAAGCGGACGAAAAGATAATCCGGTCGTAATCAACCTCAAAACCCAGACGGGTATCGTCTTGTTCTACACGCAATCTTTTGCCTTTGTCACCTTGTCGTTTTAATGATAAAAGTTGTTCCCAGTTCATGCTTCTTTTTTTGAATGATAGGTTACAAATGTACAAATTGAATGTTGGTAAGCAATAAAAAACCCGATAGTTATCTTATCGGGTGATTTTATAAATTTGATAGCCAAAGAGATTAAAATGGCAAATCGTCTGCTTCGTCCTCGTTTATGCTAGTTGCTGGAGCAAATGCTTCTGCTGCTGGCATCGGAGGCGTTTGTGCAGAAGGTGTTTCAGCTTGAAGTTTTGCAATTCTCCATCCCTGAATAGTATTGAAATAAACGGTTTCCCCTTGTGGATTGGTCCATTCTCTTCCTCTCAAATTAATATCGATTTTTACAGGTTCTCCTACTTGAAAAGTATTCAATAAGTCACATTTATCTTGAACAAACTGAACCAAAATATGTTGTGGATACTGTTCATCTGTTGTAACAACAACATCTCTTTTTTTGAATCCTGCTGAACCAACTTCTTTAGTTTGGTCAATCATTTTTATTTTCCCTGTAACTTCCATCTTTGTTGTTTTTTATTGTTATTATGATTTATTTTTTTTGAGCCAAAAGTACTTTCCATGCTGAGAGTACATCGTTATTGTCTAGGTATTTTCGCGCTTCCAAATGTACTTTTTCGGGATCATCCGAGCTTAAAACTCCTTTTACAGCAAAATTTTGTTTTACAAATATACTAACTTCTTCGGTTGTAGGCAAGGCTTCTATATTTCCTAACATACCTAAATAATTCCCATTGAAAACGGGGCTTTCTTTGATGAAATTTGGAATGGAATCTACCCCAATGCCAAGGGTTGCAAGTGGTTTTGGTACTTCAAAAAGACCTTGATTGGATCTGGAATACCAATTTTGTCCCAAGCGCGAAATTAAATCTATTTTGTATTGGTCAATGTTTCCGTTTTCGTCTAAAACAGATTCGTCGATATGGATTTTTAATACTTCGCAGATAATTAAATTTCCAGCGCCACCTTCTGTTCCTAAAGCAATTATTTCGTTGACCTTGCATTCAAATTGAACGGGTGATTCTTTTACACGGTATGGTTTTACCATTTCAGAAGGAATCGGAGTAAAGCCAGATTTCAAGAATTCATTTATACCTTGCGCATATTCGGTACTTGCTAATGAAGTTTGTTGGACCATATCATAATTCACCACATTGATGACTACTTCACGGTTGGCTTCAGCATTTATTAAAGTGTGTTTTATAGAATTGTCTCGCACTCTTCTCGCAGGAGAGAAAATAAGAATAGGGGGATTTGCGCTGAATACATTAAAGAAACTAAAAGGCGATAAATTTGGAATACCATTTGTACCAATTGTACTCGCAAAAGCGATAGGTCTCGGCCCTACGGAACTTTGTAAATACCCTTGAAGTTTTGCAGTTGCTATTTTTTTAGGGTCAATAGTAATCATGTTTTTTTGTGTTTTCAAAAAATAAGTTTCAGATGATACAAAAGTAAGCAAATCAATTAAGTTTGAACAATGGCTGTTGCTTTTTAAAATAAAAATGAAATACTATTTAGATAAATTTTTCTTTGTTTTCAAACTAAAATCTTTTTATAATTATTTCGTTATATTTATAATCAAAATTGCTGTTTATGACTTTTTTCGACCGAAGAATTTCAACCCGATGGGTTATTATTTTCGCTTCTTTTTTAATTATTTCCTTAATTCTTTGGAATACCTATACTTTTTTTCAAATTTTTAAAAATGAAGAAAGGTTAAAAATGAATTTGTGGGCCGATGCTCAGAAAACACTTATCAATGCTGGTGAAAATACAGATGTTGCACTTCCTCTTCAAATTTTCAGTAACAATACATCAATTCCTATTATTGTAACTGAAAACGACAAAATTATTAATACGGTAAATATAGAGGAATCTATTGTAAAAGATAAAAATCGATCTGTTGCTTTTTTAAATAATTTAAAAAACGAAAATGACCCCATTATAATTGAATATGCACCTGGGAAATCACAAAATTTATATTATGGCAATTCCGCATTATTGAATAAATTGAAATACTATCCTATTGCTTTGTTACTGATTATTGTTTTGTTTGCGGGTTTAGTTTATAATTTTTATAAAAGTACAAAAATGGCTACTCAAAATAAACTTTGGGCAGGAATGGCAAAAGAAACGGCACATCAAATAGGGACGCCATTATCGTCGTTAATAGGTTGGGTTGAGCTCTTAAAAGCAGAAAATGTTGATGAATCCACTACTTTGGAGATAGAAAAAGACATTGACAGATTGCAAACAATAACAGACCGTTTTTCAAAAATCGGCTCAGAACCTAAATTAGAAAATAAAGATATTATTGAGGAAACATTTCAATCCTATGATTATCTCCAATCTCGATTTTCAAAACAAGTGGCCTTTTCTTTTAAAGCGCCACAATGGCCCATTATGGTTTCTATTAATCCTACTTTGCATAGTTGGACGATTGAAAATCTTGTTAAAAATGCTATCGATGCTATGAAAGGGAAAGGAAATTTAGTTTTAGAAATACTTCAGGAAGGAGATTATGTAAAAATTAATGTTTCGGATACTGGAGCTGGAATACCCAAAAAGCAATTTAAAACCGTTTTCGAACCAGGATTTACTACTAAAAAGAGAGGCTGGGGATTAGGACTTTCTTTGACTAAAAGAATTGTTGAAGAATATCATAAAGGAACTATAAAAGTTTTGCATTCAGAGATTGGTAGAGGAACTGTGATGCAAGTTGCGCTAAAAAAATTAGTTTAAAGGGACTCCAAACCAAGATATTTTTGAAAACATTGTTTTGCGAACTAGCTTGCTTTTACTTAAATAATTATTTACAAATTGCAAATGGGTTTCGGATTGTGCCAATGCATCTGCTATTGCTTTTTTCATAATTTCCTTATTATTTAGGATAGTAGCATTGTTCAAAGTGCCCATTTTGAAAAGGTCATCTTGGCATTTTTGAAGCTTGTTTTTTGGATTTTGTATCTTTTCCTTGATTTCTTCGTCAGATAATGCTGGTTTGAATTTATTATTTCGATAATAAATAAAGTCATTTAACTCATTTATAGCTTCGTTATATTGAGTCATGATTTCATTGTACTTAGAATTAATTTCGTTTTGGCGTTCATTATTCCAAGCTGTTTTAGTATAGGTATAGGCTTGTAAAATCAATTGATTTTTTATGCCATTTTTCTCCATTCGCTGCGAAGATTCAAACAATTGATCTGTCTTGTTTAGCGATTCATATTTGGTTATTTCATTTATGAAATCAAAATTTTTCTTGGTTTTGTTGACTTGCGTTTTGCCTTCAATAAATTCCTGATTGCTTACAGGATAGTTAATGAATTGCCACAGATAATCAAAAGGCATGTGAGTAGCTATCATTTGAGAAGGCAGTACTTTGAAATAAGTGTTGTTTATTTTTCGGGTATATTTATTATTGTTAACATATCCTGACCCCCAAGTTGCATCAAATAAATACCATTTAGCATCAATTTTAGCGGCACACCAAGCATGGGCGAGTACATCAACTTTGCCATTTTGTTTGGTGTATCCTTCTATAACAATTGATTTTATTCCAACTAAATTGGCTATTTCATTAAAAATCATGGCGTAATCAGCACAAATACCTTTTCTGGTTTTTAATGCTTTTTCTAGTCTTTCTTGGGGAGTTTCTTCAAAATTCACGGTATACATATCAGCCACATTATAGCTGATATTTGATGCAGTCCAATAAAAAACGGCGCGAATTTTGTCGTCTTCCGTTTTGAAATTGGTATTTATATAATTTGAAATTTCTGCAGTAGTAGATGTACCGGCAGGAATTTTTGCAATTTTGGTATCAACCAAAGAGTATTCTGGCTTAACTTGCCCATAGTTTAATATGGTAAAAAACAAGGTAAAAACGAAGAGTGTGCTTTTCATTTGAAAGGTATTTCAAAAACAATGCCTTAAATTTCAAAACATTACATTTATTGCAAATGGTTTTGTATGCTAGCTGCCAAAGATTCAAATTCTTCTTTTGTCAGGGATACTTTGTTTTGAAAACGCATTTCATCCATTTCATTCAACGGAATTAGATGAACATGTGCATGTGGTACCTCAAGTCCAATAACTGCCATTCCGATTCTTTTGCAAGGCACGGTTTTTTCTAAAGCTATTGCTATTCTTTTTGAAAACTGCATTAAACCTATGTACAAATCATCTTCTATGTCAAATATTTTGTTGATTTCTTGTTTTGGTATACAAAGAGTATGTCCTTTTGCATTAGGATTTACATCCAAAAAAGCTAAGAAGTTTTCATCTTCTGCAATTTTGTAACAAGGAATTTCGCCGTTTATTATTTTTGTAAAAATAGAACTCATGACAATAATTATTTAGGGTTTAATCTCTTGAAATCTCTAAAATTTCAAATTTTAAAACGCCATTTGGAACAGTGATTTCAGCAACTTCTCCTACTTTTTTTCCTAAAAGCCCTTTGCCAATTGGAGAGGTAACAGAGATTTTACCTGTTTTTAAATCCGCTTCGCTTTCTGCAACTAGAGTGTATTTCATTTCCATTCCATTGTTTTGGTTCTTAATTTTTACATTAGATAAAACCAAAACTTTGGAAACGTCTAAGTGAGTTTCGTCAATTAATCTTGCATTTGAATGTACTTCTTCGAGCTTTGCAATTCGCATTTCTAACATCCCTTGTGCTTCTTTAGCGGCATCATATTCGGCATTTTCAGATAAATCTCCTTTGTCTCTTGCCTCAGCTATATCTGCTGATGCTTTAGGACGCATCACGCTTTTTAAATAATCTAATTCTTCTCGTAATTTTTTTAAACCTTCTGCGGTGTAATAAGATACTGTACTCATAACTTCATCGTTTATATAAATAGAAAAAATCCCATCAGGACGGGATTTCTTTCCACAAAGATACTAATTTATTTTTTAGTCTATAAATATATGTTAATCATATACATTTCAAATGTAAATAAATTAAATTTGTTTCACTAATTCTTTCCATTAATTATTAAATAATGAAAAAATACATTTTTTTGCTTTTTTTGATTCCATTGTTTTATTCTTGCAGTAACAATGATTTTAATAATAGTAATCCTTATATACCCAATTATACGGTTACTTTAGAAATTAACATGAATTTGCCTGCCTACTCTAAATTGTTATATGTTAGTAACTCCATTTACTATGCTGGCCAAGGAGCACGTGGGATTATTGTTTTTAATACTGGGAGTGGTTATAATGCTTTTGATGCGGCTTGTCCTAATCAGGCTATAAGTTCTTGTTCTACTATGACTATAAATGGGATTAATGCAATCTGTGCTTGTGATGATGCTTCCTATAATTTATTTACGGGTTTGGCTACGGGCAAAAAATACCCAATGAAGCAATATCGAGTTGAGGTAAATGGGAATGTACTTCGGGTTTATAACTAAAAAATCCTGACAGCAAGCCATCAGGATTAAGATAAAATAAAAGGATTGTCTTTAAAATTTTAATGTCAAGCCCAAAAGAAAATTAATTCCTGCCTGAGGATAATAGCCAGCTCCTTCGATTGTAGTAACCGCAGGTGGATTGGAATAGTCGTCATCATAAGTATAAAAATACCCATTACTTTGGTACTTCAAGTCAAATATATTATTCACTAATCCTGAAATTAGAATGGATTTAAAAATAGATTTTGGCTTAAGTTCGTAGGAAATATTTAAATCATTTACAAAATAACTGTTTAATTTAGAACCTTTAGAATCTATATTTCCCATAAATTGTTCTCCTACATATTTAGATAATATGGATATTTGAAAACTTTTTATAGGCATAAAAGTCAAACGATTCCCAGCAATAATATCGGGTGAATATGCAATGTTTGTGTTGCCAAGATTTTGTAAAACACCATCTCTAGTAAAATAAAAATCTTTGTTTTTATTCTGGCTTAAAGTAACATTCGGTTGAATTATCCATTTGTCAGCGAGTGCAATGGTTCCTTCGAGTTCAATTCCCAGTCTGTAACTGTCGCCACTATTGGTTCTGATTGGCGATCCTACATCATTCAAGGCGCCTGTTAAAACCAATTGATCTTGGTATTTCATAAAATATCCGTTGCAATTAAATTTCATTTTGTCCGTAACAAATCTCCATCCTAATTCAAAGTCATTTAGTTTTTCAGGTTTAGCGCTACCTCCTTCGTAATCTGTTCTATTGGGTTCGCGATTGGCTCTTGCATAAGATAAGTACAAGGTATTTTTATCATTTACACTGTAGTTTAAACCCGCTTTTGGATTGAAAAAATTAAAATTGTCATTCACCAAGCCCGTTTCATAACTGTCTGCTTTATAATGCACATTTCTAAGTTGTAAGTCTCCGTATAGGCTTATTTTTTCGCTAATCTGATAATTTGCTTTTGCAAAAACTGTCCCGTCTGTTTTGGTTGCAAAATCTTGATAATAACGATCTCCTAGCTCTGTTTGAGAGGCATAACGAGCCCAAATTACCTTCCCGAAATGGTCTCCTTCATATTTATTATATCCTCCACCAAAAACCACATCTAGTTTTTCGTCTTTGTAATTAGCAGAAAAGGTAGTTCCGTAGAAATCATTATCCAACCATTTTTGACGAATTAAATCAGTAGTAGTTACGGCGCCTACAGGGAGCAACCCATAATCAGCAAAATCAGCATCTTCTTTGTAGTTCTCATAATATCCTTTTCCCTTGCTGTAAAAAAAGGCCAAGTTAGTATGCCAGTTTTCGGATATTTTTTCGTTCCAATGCAATTGCGCATGATCTTGTTGGTAATTATCCGTTTCATTGTTGTAAAAACGAATATTTCCAGCTTCATCGGTAAACATCCCTGCAGAATTAAAGGTTCTGTCCGTTTTTAATGTTTCGGCATCAATTCCATTCCATGACTGATAGGTTTTTTCTTTTCCTCCAAAAACCAATGCTTTGATTAAGGTTGTTTTGCCTACATAAGTTCCTTGAAGGAAATAGGATTTTAAATCGGAACTACCTCGGTCTATGTATCCGTCTGATTTCAATGCTGATAAACGACCTGCAATTTCAAAATGGTCATTCATCAATCCAGTGCTGAATTTTACGGTATGTTTTTGGGTATTAAAACTTCCAAAGGAATTTGAAATCTCTCCA
>CANEXR010000015.1 GCA_947443815.1 Flavobacteriaceae bacterium
ACACAATATTTAGCAGACAACCATTTTGTAGTATCCCCAACATTTGCTGGTATTGGGGATAATCTTAAAATCAGAGCTAATGGATTGACGCAATGGGTTGGTATCAAAGATGCGCCTCAAAACCAATCCGTATATGCTGATTTTAGAATTGCCGATCGCTCGGGTGTAGGGATTTCTTTTTACAATGACAGCAATGGAAACACCATGCAAACTGGCGCTAAATTTTCATTTGCCCACCATCTTATTTTAGATTATTATAGCAAACAGTATTTGTCTTTTGGACTTTCTTACAACATAAATAATTTTAAAATTGACATCAGCAAATTCAACACTACCTACGAAATACCCGTTTTAGATCCCAGTATCACAGACAATAGATCTAATTCCAATAATAATTTTGATGTAGGCGCTTTGTACAGAAACAAAGATTTTTATTTGAGTTTCAATGCCAATAATATTCTCCCCAAAAACATAGATAAATACAGAGGTGTCGAACCGAGTTTACTTTTGAATTACCAGGTTTATTCCGGTTATGTTTTTAAAAGTCCTACCAATAACAGAGTTGAATATGAACCTTCTTTGTATTATCAATACTTTGCGAGCGACAAACGATCTAGTACGGATTTGAATATCAAATACAGGCATTTTAACAAGTATGAAGATTATTATTGGGCGGGAATATCGTACCGTTTTTTGAACGATCAATTTTTTAAACCTTTAAATCTTGGTCCAATGGTTGGTTTCAAAAAATCGAATTTTTATTTTGGATATTCCTATCAAGTTACGCTTAATGAGTTGGCCGTGTTCAATACCGGAACCCATGTAATCACCATCGGACTTGACTTTCTGGCAGGAATCAGTAATTGTCCTTGTACTCAAAGTCCTGTGCATGATTAATATTTTAAATTGAAAAAAAACAGAATCTAACTTTAATAGCATAAGGCTTTATTTTTTATAACCAAGGCTAAAATAAAAGCAGAATACAATTTAAATACACCTTTTTTATTAAATTACAACGATTTCGTTGATGAAAGTGGTATTTTTCTATGATTTTCGAATTTATTAGTAATTTAAAAGTCTTATATTTGTTATTCTTTCAAAAAAAACTAAAAAACAAAGATAATGAAGACTTTAAATGACTTTAATTTTGCAGCCAAAAAAGCAATAATACGCGTTGATTTTAACGTGCCTTTAGATGAAAATTTTAATGTAACTGACGCGACTCGTATTGAAGCAGCAAAGCCAACAATTGATAAAATTCTTGCTGATGGCGGAAGCGTAATTTTAATGTCGCATCTAGGCAGACCAAAAGGAGTTGAAGAAAAATATTCATTGAAACACATTTTGAAAACAGCTTCAGAAATTCTAGGAGTTCCAGTTCAATTTGCTACAGATTGTATCGGTTCAGCAGCTAAAGAAGCTTCAGACAAATTACAAGCAGGAGCCGTTTTATTATTAGAAAATTTACGTTTTCATGATGAAGAAGAAGCTGGTGATGTGGCTTTCGCCAAAGAATTAGCAGCTCTTGGAGATATTTATGTAAATGACGCTTTTGGTACAGCACACAGAGCACACGCTTCAACAACTATAATTGCACAGTTTTTTCCAAACGAAAAATGTTTTGGATTGTTATTAGCAAAAGAAATTGAAAGCTTAAACAAAGTTTTGAAAAACAGCGAAAAACCAGTAACAGCAGTTCTTGGTGGATCTAAAGTTTCTTCTAAAATTACCGTTATCGAAAATATTTTGGACAAAGTAGACCATATGATTATTGGTGGTGGAATGACCTTTACTTTCGTAAAAGCACTAGGTGGAAAAATTGGAGATTCAATCTGCGAAGATGATAAACAAGAATTAGCGCTTGAAATTTTAAGATTAGCCAAGGAAAAAGGAGTTCAAATTCATATTCCTGTAGATGTAATTGCAGCCGATGACTTTTCGAACACTGCCAATACTAAAGTAGTTGATGTAAGAGAAATTCCTGATGGATGGCAAGGTTTGGATGCAGGTCCAAAATCATTGGAGAACTTCAAAAAAGTAATTTTAGAATCAAAAACAATACTTTGGAACGGACCATTGGGTGTTTTTGAAATGGAAAGTTTCTCTAAAGGTACAATTGCTCTTGGAGATTATATCGCTGAAGCTACAGAAAATGGTGCTTTCTCCCTTGTTGGAGGTGGTGATTCTGTTGCAGCGGTAAAACAGTTTGGTTTTGAAGACAAAATGAGCTACGTTTCGACAGGTGGAGGTGCTATGTTAGAAATGCTTGAAGGTAGAGTTTTGCCAGGAATAGCTGCTATTTTAGACTAATTTTTTAACTAATTCGATTTAAAAAAACAGCAATTGTCTTTTTTATTTATAAAAAAACTTTTGTTCCAATCATAAATGAAACCTTAGAGGCATAATCTCTAAGGTTTTCTTTTTGTAAACATCGAAAAAACTATTCCAAGCATTTCTTCTTTATGACGCTATTATTGTCTAATGCCTCGTTGTTTAAAAAAATTATAAAAAAAACTACACGGATTTTAGAGCAAAGTAGACCGTTTTTTTAGGCATAACAAAATCAAGCTGAAACAGAATTAGATTGCATTTAAATCTTTTTATGGCCTTTTTCCGTGTTAAATCAAGGATATTTGTTTAAAAATGAGGTTAATATTAAATTTTTAACAATATTTAAGGAGTTTTTTAGTTTTAACCTATTAAGTTTGTAAAAATGATTGTATAATCATTTGAATTGTAGTCTGTTGATCATAAAATTATGAATATAAAAAATACCACTCTATCGTTATTTCTGTTACTGTCGGTAACCGTATTTTCGCAAGAAATTGTACAAAATAAATGGGACTCCAAACAGGAACCTAAATTATCATATCTAGATTCCATAAAAAAAACCTTCATAAAAGACGAAATGGCTTCTTGTGTAGACAGCCTGTGGATGAAAGAATTGACAAGTCTAGATTTGTACAATGATATAGAAAACGATATAAAAACCATAAATATTGACGAAAAAGTTGATTACGAGTTGCCTACAGAATTGTTAAAGTCTAGGCTTCAAGAAATGGATGCTAAATCTCCATTTAATATCGAATACAATCAAGGACTGGAAAATATCATCAAATCATTTCTAAAAAACAGAAAAAAATCTTTTGAACGATTAATGTCTATTTCCGAATATTATTTCCCTTTATTTGAAGAAGCGTTGGCCAAACAAAATGTGCCATTAGAAATAAAATACTTAGCTGTTGTTGAATCAGCATTAAATCCAAAAGCAGTTTCAAGAGTTGGCGCAACAGGACTTTGGCAAT
The DNA here is from genome assembly GCA_947443815.1 of Flavobacteriaceae bacterium. Classification (GTDB taxonomy): domain Bacteria; phylum Bacteroidota; class Bacteroidia; order Flavobacteriales; family Flavobacteriaceae; genus Flavobacterium. The sequence goes on from CANEXR010000015.1 coordinate 3,306, forward strand.
TTATGTACCAAACCGGAAAACAATACGGGCTCAATATCGATTCCTATGTAGATGAAAGAAGCGACCCCTTAAAAGCAAGTGAAGCCGCAGCACAATACATGACCAATATGTATAAAATATTTGGCGATTGGGATTTAGTACTTGCGTCCTATAATTCAGGCCCAGGGAATGTTTCAAAAGCAATCAGACGCTCCGGCGGACAACAAAATTATTGGAATATAAGAAAAAATCTTCCTAAAGAGACCCAAGGATATGTACCTGCTTTTTTAGCAACAATGTACATTTATGAATACCACAAAGAACACGGAATACATCCTGATAGAGCTTTAGTGAAACATTTTGCCACAGATACAATACGGATTAAAAAGCAAATGTCATTCAAGCAAATAGCAGATTTATTGGATATCTCAGTTGCACAATTACAGGTTTTAAATCCTTCGTATAAACTAAACATAATCCCTTCGTATACCAATCAAAATCATTATTTGAGATTGCCACAAGACAAAATTGCGATTTTTACTTCAAATGAAAATCAAATTTATGCTTATGTTCAACACGAAACAAATCAACGCGAAAAACCGTTTCAGCCGTTTCAAGTTACAAAAACAATTGCGGTAAAAGATTCTGTTAATTATACCACACAAAGAATTACACTCCCAAAAATAAAATATTATAAGGTAAAACGAGGAGATAACCTAAGCGCAATTGCCAATAAATACGAGGTCTCTGTTTCAGAAATCAAGCAATGGAACAACCTAAAAAGCAATTCTCTTGCCTATGGCAAAAACCTAAAAATCATTACCGACGAAAGTGTGGTTAGAACCATTAAAAAAGAATCAAAATCAAGTAATAGTCCTTCGGTAACACCAAAAGAAAATGAAAGATTAGCCGTATCAGAAAACAAAAACACGGAAGAAAAAGATAAAAAACCAGTGCTAAAAGACTCGGTTTCTTCAAATACAGATTCATTCTACACCGTTCAAAAAGGAGATAATCTAAATACAATTGCTAAAAAATTCAATGTTAGTATTGCTGAAATTCAAGAATGGAATCATCTATCCAATGCCAATATTCAATTAGGAGCTTCTTTGCAAATAGTTAAAAAAGCAGATGAAAAAGAAGAAATTGCCTTAGCTCCAGAGCGAAAAGACATTGAATATGTCGTTCAAAAGGGAGACAATTTGGGAAATATTGCTAAAAAATTCGGTGCCACATTATCCGATATCAAACAATGGAATAACTTAACTGAAAATTCAATTGCTTTAGGAAGTACTTTGATTGTTGCCAAAAACGAACTCGCTATTACAACTAATAAAGCAACCGCAGCTACATTCAAGAAAAAAGATGATTTTTCTGGACTTTCCAAAAAACAAGCAATGGAATATTATGTAAAAAAAGGAGATTCTTTATACAGTATTTCAAAAAAATATCCTGGAGTAACAATTTCAGATTTAAAAAAATGGAATGATATTAACGGTGAAGAACTAAAACCAGGAATGAAGCTTAAAATAAGTGGATAATACAATAATCTTATCTAAATTTGGTCTTTATTTTATTTGCATAATCAGTACTATGATTCCATTATAATGAATAAAACCCATTTTTTATACCTCCTGTTTTTTGTTTTTCTGACCGCTTGCCAAAAGAAAAATGATACTTTACCACGAAAAACATCGGGGAAAATTAATACGATTTCGGTCATTATAGAAGATCAATTATGGAATGGGGAAATTGGCGACAGCATCAGAAATAAGTTTGCTTCTCCCGTCATTGGTTTGCCACAAGAAGAACCCCTTTTTACCATAAATCAATATCCCGTAAAACTTCTAGAAGGATTTGCTACTGATAGTAGAGCGATTATTGTGGTAAAAAAGGGAACCAAAAACAGTTTTGAAATAAAACAAAATCAATACGCTTCTCCACAAAATGTGTTCCATATCACAGGCAAAACCGGAGCTGCAATTATTGATACTCTAGAGAAAAATACCTCAAAAATAATTCAGATTATCAGAGCTACTGAAATTGCCGAAAGTCAAAGAATCATTAATCAATCACTATTAAGCCCCAAAATAATAACCAACAAATTCCATATTTCTCTAAACGTACCTTCCGATTATGAGTACATGCTTCACAAGAGTAAATTTATATGGCTAAAAAAAGAAATTATTAGCGGAAACACTAGCTTGTTGATTTATCAAGTTCCATTACATACCATAAAAGCTGGTAATGATGAAATTGCTTCAATTGTTAGAATGCGCGATTCTATAGGCAAATACATTCATGGAACAGAACCAAATACAGCAATGATTACTGAGGAAGGATATGCACCTTATCTTTTTAAAACACAATTAGACGGGAAAAAAACCTATGAAACCAGAGGCACTTGGGAACTAAAAAATGATTTTATGGCAGGCTCTTTTATAAATTATGCTATCATTGATAAAGCCTACAACCGAATATTGGTTCTAGAAGGATTCTGTTATTCACCCTCAAAAGAAAAAAGGGATTTAATGCAAGAATTAGAAGCAATTATAAAATCCGTTCATGTTATAAAAAGATAACTTATTGTATCCATACATTTGTTTGTAGAAACCTTCAAAAAACAAATACAAATCAACTAAAATTTAAAAAACACAAATTAATTATTAAATAGAATAGCATGATAGTACAATGGAAAATTAAAGCTTTTGACGCCCTTACCGTATACGAATTATACGATATTCTTAAATTAAGAAGCAAAATATTTGTTGTAGAACAAAACTGCGCTTATTTGGATTTAGATGACAAAGACAAAATAGCCTTGCATCTTTTTGGCGAATTTGAGGGCAAAATTGTAGCACATGCCCGATTGTTTAAAGCAGGTATTTGCTATGATAATGCTTCTATTGGTAGGGTTACCGTCGATGCCGATTACCGGGATAAAAAATGGGGACATGATTTAATGCGGGAAGCTATTGCAGGTATTTTGCTTCATTTTGGCGAAAGTCAAATTACTATTGGCGCCCAATTGTATCTCAAAAAATTCTATGAAAGCCATCGATTTGTTCAAACCAGTGAAATGTACCTTGAAGATGATATTCCGCACATTGAAATGCAAAGAGAATAATTTATATTTTGGATATAAAAAACTCTACTCTTCGGTCTAATTCATCTCCTCTTTTTAAGGGATATTTATTTCCACGACCGCTATAAGACATACGAGAGCCGTTTATATCCTTTGACAATAAGTATTTATAAACGGCTTTTGCTCGATTCAAGGAAAGTTTGCGTTCTTTGGTATCCTTATCAATAGCATCATCATAATAGCTTGGAGTACAGCAAACATGGCCTCTTATTTCAAATTCCATCGTTTTGTGCTTTTGAAGTTCCAACACAATTTTATCTAATTCTTGTTTTGATTTTTCAGTAAGTTTACTACTCCCCAAAGCAAATAAAATGTTTTCAAAAAAAATGCGGTCCCCAACAAGATGATTTTTTTGAAAGGAATTATACATCCCCCTTCCAAAACTATTTTTCTTGACTAAAATCAAATCTACTCTCCTGTTTTTAGAACGGGTTTCTGTTAAATTTTCTACCGTATCTTTTTTTACGACAACTCTTCCTTTTCCCTCAATGATAACAATCTTGTTTTTGTTAAATCCGTTCGAAGTTAAAATTTCTCGTACTGTATTAACTCTATTTTCAGATAATTGATAATTATAACCATTATTCCCTCTATCATCACAATACCCATAAATCTGTATGGATTCAATTTTTGAAGTGTCAATTTTTTTTATAAAATCAATAATAATTTGCTCTTCTTTTTCGTGAAGAGTAAATTTATCAAATTCAAAATACACGGTTTCAATTGGTTTCTCTTGAGCATTAAGAAGACCAAAAAACAGCAAGAATAGAATGATTTTAAAGTGCCTTTTCATCACATTTTTAAAATAGTTTTATATTCGACATTTGAATTTAAAAGAGCTACAGCTTTCTTAATTTCCAAATTATTTTTGATATAATATTGATACAATCCTTCTTGATATTGGTAGCGTTTAATGAGTTCATCAAGAATTAAATTGGATATTTCTTTTTTGTTTTTATCCAATAAATTAGTTTCGCTTTTTTGAAGTGCTGCTATTAATTGTTGGTATTCCACCAAAATTGTTTCGTCAATTTTTTCTTTTTTGGCAGCGGCCAAAGTATTTTTCAAAGCAATTTCTGTTTCGGTATCAAAAGCAATTTTTTCGTCTTTCAAAAACTGCTTAAAATCTGAAAAATCCGCATCCGATATGGTTGGTATTTTGTCCCCCATTGTTGGATTTTTATAATAATACCAAGTTGCAAATTTAAAAATACCGTCCTTTTTAGATAAGGCGTTGGCTATCGGACTCACTTTAGTTTCCTCTAATTCTATATCGGGTTGAATTCCGCCACCATCATAAACGGTTCTGCCTTTTCGGGTTTTAAAGGCAGTATAATTTTTTTCATCTGTTTTATGAGCAAGCCCATTTTTGTCTTTATGAGCATAATCTAAAGCCTGAATGCATCTTCCTGAAGGCGTGTAATACCTTGATATGGTAACTTTTAATTGTGTTCCAAAGGTTAAATCGATTGGTTTTTGTACCAACCCTTTACCAAAACTTCGACTTCCTATGATTACTGCTCGATCTAAATCCTGCAAAGCACCTGAAACAATTTCAGAGGCCGAAGCGCTTTTGCCATTTACTAGTATCGCTAATGGAATTTCGGTGTCAATGGGTTCACGGGTGGTTTTATAAGTATTATTATATTTATCATTTTTTGATTTAGTGGTAACAATAATCTCGTTTTTGGGAACAAATAGATTGCAAATATTCACGGCTTCGTTCAAAAGCCCACCTGGATTATCCCTTAAATCTAAAATAATGCGCTCCGCACCTTCTCTTTTTAATTGTTCTAATGCCTCTTTGGTTTCTAATGTGGATTTTTTACTAAAGTGTGTCAAAACAATATAACCCGTTTTATCATCGATTTTTGAATAAAAAGGAACCGATTTAATTTCAATTTCATCTAACACAAGCTGTGTTGTATATGTTTTTCCTTGTCGAATGTATTTAATCTCTATTTTGGTGTTTTTTGCTCCTTTGAATAATTCAGAAGCATCATCTTTAAAATCAGCCAATAGAATATCGCCAATTTGAATGATTTCATCACCCGCTTTGAGGCCAGCTTTGTCAGCGGGAAAATTTTTATAGGGTTCTTTTACAGTTAGTTTTGTTTCGGTTCGTGTTAATAAAGCACCTATTCCTGTATATTCTCCCGTATTGTTTATTTTGAATTTTACAACATCTTGTTCATTAAAATAAACCGTATAGGGATCAAGATTAGCTAGCATGCCTTTGATGGCCTTGTCCATTAATTCTCCCGGATTGGTCTCATCTACATAATTGTTATTCACTTCTTTGTATAAAGTGGTAAAGATTTCTATTTGTTTGGCAATTTCAAAAAAATCATCTTTGAAACTGGCGCCAATAAATAGAAATACTGCTGCAACAACAGGAATAATAATTTTTTTTTGAAAGGGTACCATGGGATTCACAACTTGTTTTAGACTACTAAAATAAGAATAAATCAGCAATAATTACTGTTCAAAAAGGCTAAACTGTTCGTAAATAGCATTTAAACAATAGGTTTATTATTTTATTTGGGAAATAGTACTCGTTTGTGCAATAAATTTTTCGAATAATTGAATCGTTTTGGTATTGATTTCATCGTAAGACAATCGGTCTTTGCTTTGATAAAAAAGCATAAAAGCATGCGGTTTATCAATATGATTATGAAGTAGCTGTTTATTCAATCGATACGTTTCTCGAAGTACACGTTTGAAATAATTTCGATCTACTGCTTTTTTGAAATATTTTTTAGAAACAGAAACACCCATTTTAATGGGTTCCTCATCACCCAAAAAACCCGCATAATAAACCAATCGCAACGGATATTTGGATACTGATTTCCCTTCGGAAAATAATAATCCAATTGTAATTTTGCTTTTTAGCTTTTCGTTTTTGGGATAAGTACTATTCATTTTTTTTGAAAAAAGGGCACAGATTTTTAGCCAACAAAGGTACAATTAAACCCTAAACCTACTTATTGTTTCCGATTTAAATATAGCTAAAATATATTTGTTACTTTTGTATCATATTTTTAAAGCATGCAGCAACTCATTTCTTATCCTATATCAGTAATTTATTATTTGTGTTTTGGACTTACATTGGTTATTTTTCATCCAATTCAGTGGGTTTGCTTCAATTTTTTTGGATATCAAGCTCATAAATTAAGTGTTGATTATCTCAATCTTTTTTTAGTGCGATGTACTAATTTATTGGGCACAACCTACCAATTTGAAAATGTAACCGACATTCCAGAAAATGTTCCTTTGATATTTGTATCCAATCATCAAAGTATGTACGATATTATTGCTATGATTTGGTACCTGCGAAAGTTTCATTGCAAGTTTGTAAGCAAAAAAGAGTTGGGAAGCGGTATTCCAAGTGTGTCGTATAATTTAAGACATGGTGGCTCCGTGCTCATTGATAGAAAAGACCCGAAACAAGCTATTCCAACTATCAAAGGCTTGTCTGAATATATTGAAAAAAACAAGCGAACTGCCGTAATTTTTCCAGAAGGAACAAGGAGTAAGACGGGTAAACCAAAAGAATTTGCTCAAAGCGGATTAAAAATATTATGCAAGTATGCGCCTTCAGCTTATGTGGTGCCTATAAGTATTAATAATTCTTGGAAAATAGTAAAATATGGATTTTTTCCACTTGGTTTAGGAAATCGTCTTACCTTTACCATCCATAAACCATTAGCAGTAAGTGAATTTGACTTTGCTGAATTAATGAAAAAGACCGAAAATGAAGTAGTAAAAGGAATAAAATTTTAATAATAATATAATGTCTATAAAAAACATTCGATTAGAAGTTATGCAGTTTTTAGAAAAAAACGTGGACAGCTTCGTAGATCAGTATTTAATCCCCGTTGAAAAAATTTGGCAACCTTCAGATTTTTTACCCAATTCAGAAAGTGATACTTTTTTTGAAGAAGTAAAAGAACTCAGAGAAATTGCCAAAGATTTGCCTTATGATTTTTGGGTGGCCATGGTTGGCGACACCATTACCGAAGAAGCACTCCCAACCTATGAATCTTGGTTGATGGATGTAGAAGGAATTGATAATGTAGAAAGAAATGGTTGGTCTAAATGGATTCGGCAATGGACTGGCGAAGAAAATCGTCATGGGGATATGCTCAATAAATATTTGTATTTATCCGGACGTGTGAACATGCGTGAAATCGAAATGACAACACAACATCTTATCAATGATGGTTTTGATATTGGTACTGGAAGAGATCCCTACAAAAACTTTGTCTACACTAGTTTTCAAGAACTAGCTACTTATGTTTCACACAATAGAGTTTCGCAATTGGCTAAAAGCTATGGCGATAAAAAACTGTCTAAAATGTGCAAAATGATTGCCGGTGACGAAATGAGACACCATCATGCGTATAGCGAATTTGTAAACAGAATTTTTCAAGTAGATCCGAGCGAAATGATGCTTGCTTTTCAATACATGATGAAAGCAAAAATTGTGATGCCAGCCCATTTCTTGAGAGAATCTGGAGAAAAAATAAGTACTGCTTTTGAACAATTTTCAGATTCTGCACAACGAATTGGAGTTTATACAGCTGCTGATTATGTCGATATTATGCAAAAATTAATTGACAAATGGGAAATTGATAAAATTTCAGGTTTGACTGATGAAGCTGAAAAAGCCAGAGATTATTTGATGAAATTACCAGCAAGAATGGCTAGGATTTCTGAACGGTTGATTATTCCACAAGAGTCTTATATTTTTAAATGGGTAGAACCTGCAAGATTATAAATTTAACCCTACGGATTTCCTAATTTGAAATTACCCTTATAAAGGCTGATTTTTGAGGTTTATACTTTAAAAATCAGCTTTTTTTATACAAATATCCCTAATGAATAATTCAGATTTAATACACAATACCATTGTTTTTGTAAAACAAAATTTAGAAAATGCCGAAGGTGGACACGATTGGTTTCATATTGAACGTGTATATAAAAATGCGCTTTTGATTGCCAAAGATGAAGTTTGCGACCTCAAAGTAGTCCAACTTGGTGCTTTGCTTCATGATATTGCTGACAGTAAATTTCATGATGGAGACGAGACAATTGGCCCCAAAAAAGCACGCCAGTTTTTAGAATCTGAAAAAGTAGATGAGCATACAATCGTTCAGGTAATCAACATCATTGAAAATATTTCGTTCAAAGGAGGCCATTTTGACAAGACATTTTCTTCAATAGAATTAAATGTAGTACAAGATGCAGATCGTTTGGATGCCATTGGTGCCATTGGAATTGCACGAACATTTAATTATGGCGGATTCAAAAACAGAGCGCTGTACAATCCCGAAATTGCTCCAAACACCAAGATGACCAAGGAAGAATACAAACAAAACCAAGCGCCAACAATTAATCATTTTTACGAAAAACTATTGCTGCTCAAAGATACCATGAATACAGCCGCTGGTAAAAAAATTGCCCAACAGAGACACCTTTATATGGAAGGTTTTTTGGCACAGTTTTATGCCGAATGGGATGGAGAGTTATAAAAAATTGTCTGTATTCAACTAAAGCCCTTTCGCTTTCATTTCCAAAATCACATCCGAAGCGTTTTTAAATGTGGGTGCTTGTTCGATAATGGTTCCCACTCGTTTTTTGTTCAGTTTAAAAGTGATGTCATTTTCGGTTGTAAACAAAAGAGCGGTCAAAAATGGGTTGTTCATATAAGGCGACAAAACAAAAAAAGCTTCCTCCAAACTATGGAAACTTTCTATTTCTTCGGTTTTGTAACGCGCCGTAACCGAAAGACTAAACACATCATTTTCTAATAAAACAGGACGAACATAGATGTTTTTTAATTCGGTATCCCCAATGGTTTTTGCCAAAGTCAATTTAGCATAAGTACCTTTTTTAATACTTTCTTTTACTTGTTCCCAGAATTGAGCAAATACAGGTTGGAAGGACATAGGTTTATTTTAAACTGTTGAATTGTTTTTTGTAAGTATAAATTCTCAAAGAATCTGTTTTATTTTCCTGTAAAAATCGCTTTTCTTTTTTCTAAAAATGCAGTTGTTCCTTCTTTAAAATCGGTAGTTCCAAAACATTTTCCAAACGCTTTTATTTCGGTTTCATAGCCATTTTTACCTTCTTCAAAACCAGCATTTATTGCTTTAATCGCTTTGCCAATAGCATACGGGGAATTTTTAACGATTCTTTGTGCAATACCATTACAGTATTCTAAAAGTTCCAATTGGGGAACAATATGGTTTACTAAGCCTGCTCTGTAGGCATCGGCAGCAGTAATCATTCCTGCGGTCATAATCATTTCCATTGCTCGTCCTTTTCCAATCAATTGTGGCAATCGTTGTGTACCGCCATATCCAGGAATCAACCCAAGTGAAACTTCTGGCAAACCCATTTTTGCAGTATCAGAAGCAACTCTAAAATGGCATGCCATGGCCAATTCTAATCCGCCACCCAATGCAAAACCATTAATAGCGGCAATAATTGGAGTTTTGGAATTTTCTATAAAATCAAATAATTTTTCTTGCCCTTCAGTCGCTAATTGAGCCCCTTCTTTTATTGAAAAACTTGAAAATTCAGCAATATCAGCTCCAGCTACAAAAGCTTTTTCGCCGCTTCCAGTTAAAATAATAACTCGAACTTCTTCATTTTTACCGAGGATTTTAATGGCTTTATGCAAATCAGTAATGGTGGCCGTATTTAAAGCATTTAATTTTGTGGGTCTGTTGATTGTAATTGTAGCAATATTGTTTGCTATTGCAATTAAAATATTCTCGTAGTTCATACTATTGATTTTAGGAGTTTATTATAGGTAATGAAACAGTAAAAGTAGTTCCTTTTTCATATTCGGTTTCAAAGGTAATTGTTCCTTTGTAATTTTCGATGATGTTTTTGATAATACCCAATCCTAATCCCATTCCGCTGCTTTTTGTGGTAAATTTAGGTTCAAAAATACGGTTGATGTCTTTGGGTTGAATGCCTATTCCGTTGTCTTTTACAACAATCAAAACATGCTCCGCTTCTTTTTTTATACGAACCGAAATTGCTTTGATTTCCTGTTGTTCGGGAATGGATTGAATGGCATTTTTAACTAAATTGGTAATAATCCGGATGAGTTGTGTTCGGTCTATTTTAGAAATAATTTCTGGCGCATCTTTTTCAAAAACAAGGTGTTCTTCATTAAAAATGTCCATGGCTAGTTCTACGACTTCCACTACATTTAAAGTTTCATTTTGTTGTGCTGGCATGGATGCAAAGTTGGAAAACGCTGAAGCTACTGCATTCATCGTATCAATTTGTTGGATTAAAGTATCTGAGTAATCCTTCATTTTTTGTTTGACATCGGCATCATTGGGGTCAAATTTTCGTTGAAAACTTTGTACGGTCAATCGCATTGGGGTCAACGGATTCTTGATTTCATGCGCCACTTGCTTTGCCATTTCGCGCCAAGCTTCTTCTCTTTCGCCTTGCGCTAATTTTATGGCGCTTACCTCTAATTCGTCCACCATGGCATTATAGGCTTTTATCAACAAATTAATTTCTTTGCTGCTGGCCTCGAGCATTATTTTTTCATTTTTTTGATTCAAACTGGTTTCACTCAATTTGTCAGAAATAGTTTTAAGGGATTTAGTAATATAAGTCGAAAGAAAATAAGCCAATCCAAAGGCAACAATCAGCATAAACGAATACACTTGTCCGAGTCGAATTAGGAAGCTGTTCAATTCATTTTCATAAAAACCATCATCTTCTAGATACGGAAGGTTCAGAATTCCGAGTGGCTTGAATTTGTCATCTTTTATTTGGCTGTAAGAAGAACGGTTTTTGACACCGTCAATCGTTTTGATATCTACGTATCTTTTTTCGATAGAAGAACGAACTAATTTTAAAATGTATTTTGGTATAGGTGGCGATACTTTATCAACAGAGAAAGATTCTTTGGATGATTTTAAAAGTTTTCCATCCAAGCTATAAATGTTTATTTCTATGGAGTGAATTTGAGCCAATTCATGAATTTTATCTTTAAAAATTAAGCTCAAATTAGCAGTTGTCAATGGATAAGTAGTCGTAGAAAGCACATAATTGATGTGTTCTTTGATTGCGTTTTCTTTTCTTTCTAAGCGTTCTTGATGGTATTCTTTAGCTTCGTTTTTGAATTGAACTATAGAAATTGATGCTAATAAAATAGACGCCATAATAATCAATACAATCATCGAAAGGAAAATCCTAATTCGCAGGGAAAGCATTGATATTTTAAAGCCTTTTAGCATATTTTTGATATTCAGATTTCAGTGTTATGTCTAGCACAGAGCATTAAATCGGTATTACTGATTGTTATTTCGCTCTCGGATTCGTTTGTAAAATTTAAAACCCAACATAATCAAAACGGAAAACAACACAATCCCGATAACACCATAAATCCAATTTACTGCATTTTTAAGAACCACTAAAAACACCACCGCAAAAAGAATAATGGTTGCCCCTTCATTCCACAAGCGCATAAAATTAGTACTGTATTTTACTTGGTTATTTTGTAATTCTTTGAATATTTGATGGCATTTTAAATGATATAAATACAACACAAATACAAAGCCAAGTTTTACATGCATCCAAGGCATTTGCAACCAAGCATTCCCCAAATCCGTAAAAAACAACATCCAAAAAGCAAAAAAACTTGCCAAAATAGCCGAAGGCCAGGTAATGATATACCACAATCGATAGGTCATTATTTTGTATTGCTTTTGTAAAATTTCTTTCTCGGGAGACGGTTTTTCGGCAGCTTCAATTTGATATACAAACAAACGAACAATATAAAAAAGTCCTGCAAACCATGTGATTACAAAAATAAGGTGAAGGGATTTTAGGTAGTTGTAAAGTTCCATTTAATTCGCACAAATAATTAGTCTTTTATTTTTTTACTTTTTTTCAAAATCTTTGATCCAATTTGCCACAACAGTACACCATTCATCCCCTTCATTCATACACGGAATAGCCATAAATTCTTCCCCACCATTTTCTTTGAATTGATGGTTGGCTTCCATGGCAATTTCTTCCAAAGTCTCTAAACAATCTGATACAAAAGCTGGGGTAACAACTGCTAATTTTTTAATTCCTTTTTCGGGCATTTTATTCACTTCGACATCTGTATAGGGAGTTAGCCATTTATCTCCTGCCAATCGGGATTGAAAAGTCTGGCTGTATTTTCCTTCTGGAATTCCAAGTAATTGAACCACTTGTTTCGTCGTTTCATAACATTGATGGCGGTAGCAAAATTCATGTGCTGGCGAAGGCGTATTGCAGCAAGAACCATCAATCTTACAATGCGATTTGGTTATATCCGTTTTACGAATGTGGCGTTCTGGAATTCCGTGGTATGAAAACAATAAATGATCGTAATCAAAAGTATCCAAATGTTTTTTTATGCTATTCGCTAATGCTTGTATATAATCGGGTTTATTAAAAAAAGCAGGGACAATCGTAAATTTCATTTCTGGAAAATGCTTTTGACGAAGTTTTTCTGCTAATTCTAAAATGGTTGTTGTTGATGCCATGGCATGTTGTGGGTACAAAGGAAATAATAGTACTTCGTTAACACCTTTATCTTTCAATTCCTGCAATCCTTTAAGGATTGACATGCTACCATAACGCATCGCTAGAGCAACTGGAATATCAGATTGTGCTTGCACTTTTTTTTGCATGCGTTGCGAAATCACTACTAATGGAGAACCTTCCTCCCACCATATTTTGGCATAAGCAGCTGCTGATTTTTTAGGTCTTGTTTGCAATATGATTCCACGAACTAATAATGCTCGCAATAAAAATGGAACGTCAATGACGTATTTATCCATTAAAAATTCATCTAAATAAGGTTTAACATCTTTTGGAGTTGGACTTTCTGGAGAACCTAAATTGACTAATAATACGCCTTTCATGTTGTTGTATTTTGTTATTGTTGCAAAAGTAAATAAACGTACTTTTTTATAAATTGTGACTGACTATTTTTTGTTTATGGTTTAATATCAGGAATCGATAGCTTATGTATTTGGATTAATTGACATCAGGTATTTTTTTGGAGTGGTTGCAAATTTCTTTTTAAAAGCAGCTATAAAATGACTTCCCGTGCTGTAGCCGATTTTCAAACCTACTTCGTTTACATTATAAGAGCCACTATCCAATAATTTTCGGGCAAAATCCATTTTATAATCAAATAGAAAGCCATAAACAGTGTCCCCATAAATTTGTTTGAAACCCATTTTAAGTTTTTTCAAATTCAAACCAACTTGATCTGCTAACTCTTGTAATCCTGGAGGTTCAGACATATTAGCAATGATGATTTCTTTAGCTTTTTTAATTTTCAATACATTTTCTTCATCTATCAAAAACGGGCATTGCTCTGCATTTGGATCTTCGGTTCGGTTGAAATACAAGCTCAAAAGTTCGTATCCTTTTCCTTTATAATATAAATTTTTAATGGAAGGATTTAAACTGTAATGAAATAGCTGACTTAAGACAATTGCCATCGAAGGACTAATATTTCCTTCATTATAGTATTTTTTATCTTTATTATCGGCACTCAAAAACGGAATATAATCTGCCTCTGTCGAAAAAAGAGCATGGAATTTTTTGATGGAAACAATCACCGAAATCACCCAAGAATTAGCAGCAACTTCTAAGTTTAAAGGCAATTCCTTTTGAGGATTGTACAAAAGCAGTGATTTTTCTTCTTTGAGCTCTAAGGCATAATTCCCTTGATTGAAGATAAATTTTGCTTTTCCTTTTATGCCAAAGTGAAACTGAATCAAACCACTACCAATTTCGCGTTGTAAAGAATAAGCTTCTGAACTATCATTTTGAAAACGAAGTAGGGTAAAATCATCTTCAATTGTTATAGTTTCATATGAACTCATAGCGATATTTTTATATTAAAAAAGGAATATTTATAAGTGTCTATTATTTAGAACAGCTCTAAATAAAATCGTATAGACCATCTTATTTTACTACAAAAATAGAAAATTTTACAATAAAATACCGAAATAGATTCAAAAAAACACGTAGCGATACAAATAGTCCTTGTAGCGTTACTTTTATCAAAGGGATAATGATAATTTTGTTGGACTTTTTAGGAAAAGTGTATTTATGGAAAATAACAACATAGCAAGGCATCACTATTTTTACGCCGTTGGATTAAGCTATAAAAAAGCGGACGCCGAGATTAGAGGTGAATTTAGCCTAGATGCCTTTGCCAAAACTCGTTTGCTGGAACAAGCAAAGCGGGAAGGAATCGAGAGTTTAATTGTAACCTCAACTTGCAATAGGACAGAAATTTACGGATATGCAGAACATCCATTTCAATTAATCAAATTAATTTGTGAAAACAGTCAAGGGAGTGTGGAAGCTTTTCAAAAAGTAGGTTTTGTATATAAAAATCAAGAAGCTATTAATCATTTGTTCCGAGTTGGAACAGGTTTAGACAGTCAGATTCTAGGTGATTTTGAAATTATTTCCCAAATAAAAACCAGTTTTGCTGAATCCAGATCTTTTGGTTTAATCAATACTTTTTTAGATCGATTAATCAATGCCGTTATTCAAGCCAGTAAAAAAATTAAAAACGAAACCGAAATCAGTTCTGGAGCTACTTCAGTATCTTTTGCTTCTGTGCAATACATCATCAAAAATGTAGAACATATTGGAACCAAAAATATTTTGCTTTTTGGAACAGGTAAAATCGGTAGAAATACTTGCGAAAATTTAGTGAAACACACTAAAAATGAGCATATTACTTTGATTAACAGAACCAAAGACAAAGCAGAAAAATTAGCCGGAAAACTCAACTTAATTGTAAAAGATTATTCCGAATTGCATCTTGAATTACAAAAAGCTGATGTAGTCGTTGTCGCTACTGGAGCGCAAAATCCAACTATCGACAAAGCGATTCTGAATCTGAAAAAACCAATATTGATTTTGGATTTATCCATTCCTAAAAATGTAAATGAAAATGTAAAGGATTTGGAAGGAGTGACTTTAATTCACATGGATCATTTGTCTCAAATGACCGATGAAACATTAGAAAACAGAAAAGCACACATCCCTGCCGCCGAAGCCATCATTGAAGAGATTAAAGCCGAATTTGTGGTTTGGACCAAAGCTAGAAAATTTGCTCCAACCATTCATGCTTTAAAACAAAAATTGAATGCCATTAAAGATTCGGAATTGAATTTTCAAAGCAAAAAAATGGTCGATTTCAATGAAGAACAAGCAGAAATCATCAGCAACCGAATTATTCAAAAAATAACCACACACTTTGCTAATCATTTGAAAGACGATACTACCATGGTCGATGAAAGTATCGAATGGATTGAAAAAGTATTCCACATTGATGCGACTTCAAAATAATGACAAAAACAATACGCATAGGAACCCGGGATAGCGAATTAGCACTTTGGCAAGCCCATACTGTAGCCCAAAAACTAAATGATTTAGGGTACAAAACCGAAATTATAGCCGTAAAATCACAAGGGGATATTATTCTTGACAAACCGCTTTATGAATTAGGGATTACTGGGATTTTTACAAAAACACTAGATATTGCCATGATCAATGGTCAAGTTGATATCGCTGTGCATTCCATGAAAGATGTCCCTACCGCCTTACCAATAGGAATTGTTCAGGCGGCTGTTTTAGAAAGAGCCAATACCCTAGATATTTTGGTTCACAAAGGAAATCTTGATTTTCTAAACGGATTAGGTACAATTGCCACAGGAAGTTTGCGCCGACAAGCACAATGGTGGAATAAATACCCCAATCATACTGTAGTAGACTTGCGTGGAAACGTAAATACCAGAATGCAAAAATTACAGGAAAGTGATTGGAACGGAGCCGTTTTTGCAGCAGCAGGATTGGAACGAATTAATTTAAAGCCAGATAATTATATCAATTTAGATTGGATGATTCCCGCACCTGCACAAGGAGCTATGCTAGTTGTGGCCATGGCTAAGGATGAATTTACAAAAGACGCCCTATCACAACTCAACCATATAGAAACAGAAATTTGTACTCATATAGAAAGACAATTCCTTAAAACCCTTGAAGGCGGTTGTACAGCACCAATAGGCGCTTTGGCAAAATACAATGAGAAAGAAGACACCATAGAATTTCAGGGTGTTCTGTTTTCTATTGATGGCCAAGAAAAAATAGAAATAGATAAAACGGTTCCTATAGAACAATGGAAAAAATTGGGATACCAATCTGCCCAATGGATTTTAGAAAACGGAGGAGCGCTTTTGATGAAAAAAATCAAAGAAACTTTAAAAAAATAATACGGGGAGGATCCCTTTTGTACCTTCCATCAATTACTTAAAAAGATGAGCAAAAATATTCAAATAGTAGCTACTAAAATTCTTTCTGCCAATCAGAAACAAGAATTATTGAATGCCAATTTTGATGTTATCGATGTCAATTTTATTAAGACGGAAAGTAAAAATTTCGAATTAGTTAATGTAAATGACCATTTAATTTTTACCAGTCAAAATGCCATTCGTAGTTTTTTTAGACATCCAAAATTCGAGGAATTAAAAGGCAAAAAAGTATTTTGTGTAGGCTTAAAAACCAAAATTACATTATCCGAAGCGGGATTTAATGTAGTTGTTTATACTGGATTTGCCTCAGATTTAGCAGAAATAATTACACTGATTTATCCTAATGAAAGCTATACTTTTTTTAATGGTAACTTAAGAAAAGAGACCTTGCCTAATGCATTAAAAGAAGCAGGAGTAAAATTCAATGAAATTGAGGTCTATGAAACTACGCTAACTCCACAAAAAATCAAAACCGCAGTTGATGCTATTCTGTTTTTTAGTCCTTCTGGTGTAGAAAGTTATTTAAAAGAAAACCAGATTAAAAAAGAAACTTGTTTTTGTATTGGTAAAACAACTGCCAACGCATTGGAAAAAATCACCAAAAACATTGTCATTGCTGGCAGACCATCTATAGAGGATGTGATTGAGGATGTAATAGAAGAATATAAATAGTTAACGAGAAAACGAAAAGGTTTTCCGAATAAATAAATAAAAATGATTAAAAACGACCTATTTTTAAAAGCCTTAAAAGGAGAAACGGTACAACGCCCACCCGTTTGGATGATGCGTCAAGCTGGAAGATATTTGCCTGAATTCATCGCTTTGCGTGATAAATATGATTTTTTTACCCGTTGTCAAACTCCAGAATTGGCGGCAGAAATTACCGTTCAACCTATTCGTAGAATTGCTCCAGACGCTGCCATTTTATTCTCGGATATTTTGGTAGTCCCACAAGCTATGGGAATTGAAGTGCTGATGAAAGAAAATTTTGGTCCGTTTTTACCCAACCCAATTCGTACCATTCAAGATGTTGAAAAAGTAATTGTTCCCAATATTCAAGAAACATTAGGTTATGTGATGGACGCCATCAAATTAACCAAAGAAATGTTGAATGACGAAGTGCCGTTAATTGGTTTTGCGGGTTCTCCTTGGACTATTTTCTGTTATGCTGTAGAAGGAAAAGGATCAAAAAGTTTTGATACTGCCAAAGGATTTTGTTTTACACATCCAGAAGCAGCGCATGTATTATTGCAAAAAATTACGGATACTACTATTTTATACCTAAAAGAAAAAGTAAAAGCGGGAGTAGATGCCGTTCAGATTTTTGATTCTTGGGGCGGAATGCTTTCTCCAGTTGATTATCAAGAATTCTCCTGGAAATACATCAACCAAATCGTAGAAGCTTTAGCTGATGATGC
>CANEXR010000016.1 GCA_947443815.1 Flavobacteriaceae bacterium
CAAGCAAATCGTTTTAAAAGCAAATAATCGCAAACAAAAAGAACAATATAGCTATCATAATATTTCAATAAAAAGTTTCAATTACAATAAATATAATTGTTATTTTGTACCATCTAATTTTGATATCTTATGTTGAAAAACAAATTTAAATATACCTGTTTTCTGCTTTTTTTAGTTGTAATTGGTTGTGCAAAAAGAGGAAACATTACGGGTGGCTTAAAAGACACTATTGCACCCGTTTTGAAAGCAAGTTTTCCAAAAAACTTCAGTACTAATTTTAAAGGAAATCAAATTAAATTGACTTTTGATGAATTCATCAAATTAAAAGATGTGAAAAAACAACTTATTATTTCGCCCCCGATGAAGTATGAACCCCTGATAACGCCGACCACATCTAGCAAATTAATCAATATAAAAATCAACGATACCCTACAACCTAATACTACTTATAGCTTTAATTTTGGTCAAAGTATAGCAGATAATAATGAAGGAAATCCATACAATCAATTCAAATATATTTTTTCAACTGGTGATTATATCGATTCTTTAGCTATTGGCGGAAGAGTTAAAGATGCTTACAACAAAGAGGTGGAATCTTTTGTCTCCGTAATGCTTTATGAAATAAACAGCACCTATAAAGATTCTATAGTTTACAATCAGACACCTCGATATATAACCAACACATTAGACAGCTTAAAAACTTTTCGCTTAGAAAATCTTAAGGCAGGGAAATACCTTCTTGTAGCCATGAAAGATTATAACAATAATAATAAATTCAATCCTAAAACTGATAAAATTGGATTCAACAAACAATTTATAAATGTTCCTAATGATACCGTTTTTGAATTGGAATTATTCAAAGAAATACTTCCTTTCAAAGCATTCAAGCCAATACAAACCTCCGGAAATCGCCTCCTTTTACCCTATGAAGGAAAAACTAATTTAACCCATGAAAGACCTAAAATAACGCTACAACACAATGGCGAAATTATCCCTTCAATCATTACACAATTTCCAAAAAAAGATTCTTTACAAATTTGGTACAAGCCTATGAAAGTAGACTCATTACAATTGGCAGTTACCAAAGAAAAATACGAAGCCCATTTCAAATTTAAAATTAAAGACCAGAAAAAAGACTCGCTAAACATCACGCCAATTCAAAAAGGTACCTTGCATTTTAGAGACCGATTTACTTTAGAAACAGCTACACCATTGGTTCGTTTTGACAATTCAAAAATAAAATTGATCAATAAAGACTCCATACCAGTTCCATTTACAACTGAATATGATGATTTTAACCAAAAATTATATTTTGATTTCAAAAAAGAACCTTCGGATAAATATACTTTAAATATAGCACCTGGCGCATTAACCGATTTTTATGAAAAAGAAAACGATACTTTAGTTTTTAAAGTAACCACTAAAAGTATTTCTGAATATGGAAATCTCAATATTAATTTATTAAATGCAAAACGTTTTCCAATCATTATAGAATTGACAAACGCAAAAGGAGATGTTATCGCCACTGAATATACTGAAAATAATCCAATCGTCTCTTTTAATTTATTAGAGCCTGCTTTATTTACTTTAAGAGCAATTTATGATGACAATAAAAATAAAATATATGACCCAGGTAACTTTTTGGATAAAAAATACTCCGAGGAAGTGATTTATTTTTCAAAAGAAATAGACGTTCGTGCTAATTGGGATGTAGAACAACCTTTTGATTTGAGCCTTCCTTATACACCTGAACCTAAAAAGAAAACTACTAAAAAAAAGGAGTCTAGATTATAATTCTTTGATTTCAAAATGGTCTCTATCCCCTAGAAAATTTAATTTTTTTCTGGTTTCTAACATTTTTTCTTTATCCAGTTCTATTATAAAAACCGCTTCCTTTTCTTGAGGCTCAAGAATATAATTGCCAAGAAAATCGACCACTTGAGAATGTCCAACATATTCAAAATTAGCATTGTCCAATCCTATTCTGTTTACACCAATAGTATAACACATATTTTCAACTGACCTAGCCTTTATCAATATATCCCAAGCATTTATCCTAGGTTTAGGCCAACTCGCTACATATAAAAGCAAATCATAATTTTCAACATTGCGAGAAAAAACTGGAAATCGTAAATCATAACATATTAATGGGCAAATTTTCCATCCTAAATAATCGATAATCACTTTTTCAGTACCTGGTACATACACTTTATCTTCACCAGCTAGGGAAAATAAATGTTTTTTATCATAAGACTGAACTACTCCTGTTGGAAAAACAAAAACCATTCGGTTATAAAAAGCATTATTTTCTATGACAATCAAACTGCCTGTTATAGCGCATTTTTTGGATTTTGCCAATATTTTAAGCCACGTTATCGTTTCCCCATCCATCGTTTCTGCAACAGCTGCAGGATTCATAGTAAAACCAGACGTAAACATCTCAGGAAGCACAATCAAATCTACTTTTTCAGTGAGAGTATTGATTTTTTCTTCGAAATAATTTCGATTGGCGGTTGGGTTTTCCCAGAATAAAGCGGATTGGATTAAGGCGATTTTCATTTTATAAAAATACTAAAAAAGGGAATATAGATAACACCGATTAGCACGAAATTTAAAATTACCATAAACCAAAAAACGCATTCAAATCAATGAATGCGTTCTTTTTGCTTATGCCTTTTTCCTAAAACTATCCTTTTAAACTCGCTGATAAATATTCTCTGTTCATTCGAGCAATCGTTTCAAGAGAAATTCCTTTTGGACATTCTACTTCACAAGCACCTGTATTGGTACAGTTACCAAAGCCTTCAGCATCCATTTGGTTCACCATGTTCAAAACACGATCCGCAGCCTCCACTCTACCTTGAGGTAAAAGTGCAAATTGTGATACTTTTGCGGCAACGAATAACATAGCCGAAGAGTTTTTACAAGTAGCCACACATGCGCCACAACCGATACAAGTTGCTGCATCAAATGCTCTGTCAGCATCATGTTTTGGTATCGGAATTGTATTAGCATCAACTGGATTTCCTGAAGTATTCACCGAAATAAAGCCTCCAGCATGTTGAATTCTATCAAAAGAACTTCTGTCAACAACTAAATCTTTGATTACTGGGAAAGCTTTTGCTCTAAATGGCTCAATAAAAATCACATCCCCATCTTTGAACATTCGCATGTGCAATTGACAAGTTGGAATTCCTCTATCTGGTCCATGTGCTTCTCCATTGATAAACAAAGAACAGGTTCCGCAAATTCCTTCACGACAATCGTGATCAAAAGATACCGGCTCATCTCCTTTATTAATCAAACCTTCGTTGAGAACGTCTAACATTTCCAAGAAAGACATATCACCTTCAATTCCATCCAATGGATATTCAACAATTTTTCCTTTGTCTTGGGCGTTTTTCTGACGCCATATTTTTAATGTAAGTTTCATATTTTTTAGTTTAAAAGCCTTAAAGTCGAAAGCCGAAAGTCATTTGACTTTAAGACATTTGACCTTTGACTAATTTCTATTTATAACTACGAGTTACTAATTTAATGTTTTCAAATACCAATGGTTCTTTGTGTAAAACGGCATCGCTTGGTTTTCCTTTGTATTCCCATGCCGCAACATAAGCAAAGTTCTCATCATCACGTTGTGCTTCCCCTTCTTCAGATTGGTATTCTTCACGGAAATGACCACCACAAGATTCATTACGGTGCAAAGCATCTTTGGCAAACAACTCTCCTAATTCAAGGAAATCGGCAACACGACCTGCTTTCTCAAGTTCTTGATTGAAACTATCCGCAGTTCCTGGCACTTTTACATCTTTATAAAATTCTTCACGCAAAGCAGCAATTTCTTCTATTGCTTCGGATAACCCTTTTGCGTTACGAGCCATACCTACTTTATTCCACATGATTTTTCCTAATTTCTTATGGAAATAATCTACAGAATGTGTTCCGTTATTGTTGATGAATTTTTCGATTTGCTCTTTTACTTTTTTCTCTGCTTCAACAAATTCAGGTAAATCAGTTGAGATGGTTCCTGTTTTAATATCCGGAGCCAAATAATCCCCAATCGTGTAAGGCAATACAAAATAACCATCTGCCAAACCTTGCATCAATGCAGAAGCTCCTAATCTGTTTGCGCCATGGTCAGAGAAGTTGGATTCTCCAATTGAGAAACACCCTGGGATAGTTGTTTGTAAGTTATAATCTACCCAAGTTCCACCCATTGTATAATGTACTGCAGGGTAAATCATCATTGGTGTAGTGTACGGATCCTCATCAACGATTTTCTCATACATTTGGAATAAATTCCCGTATTTATTGGCAACAACAGCTGCTCCTAATTTTATAATTAGTGCTTTATCATTAGCATCCAACCCTTTTACATAAGCTTGTTCTTTTCCGTAACGCTGAATTGCTGCTGCAAAGTCTAAGTAAACAGCTTCACCAGTTTTGTTAACTCCAAAACCAGCATCACATCTTTCTTTAGCAGCACGAGATGCAACATCACGTGGCACTAAATTTCCAAAAGAGGGATATCTTCTTTCTAAATAATAATCTCTTTCTTCTTCCGATAAATCAGCAGGTTTTTTCTTGCCTTCACGAATAGCTTGTGCATCTTCAAGTTTTGCAGGTACCCAAATACGGCCATCATTACGCAATGATTCTGACATCAATGTTAATTTGGATTGGTGATCTCCAGAAACTGGGATACAAGTTGGGTGAATTTGTGTATAACAAGGATTGGCAAAGAACGCTCCTTTTTTATGAATTTTCCATGCTGCAGTGGCATTACTTCCCATGGCGTAAGTAGAGAGAAAAAATACATTTCCGTATCCACCTGATGCGATAACAACAGCGTGAGCAGAATGTCTTTCAATTTCTCCCGTAACAAGATTACGAGCAATAATTCCTCTTGCTTTTCCATCAACTACTACTAAATCTAGCATTTCGTGACGGGTATGTGATTTTATTTTTCCACGACCAATTTGACGGTTCATGGCTGAATAAGCACCTAGTAATAACTGTTGTCCCGTTTGCCCTTTAGCATAAAATGTTCTAGCTACCAATGTCCCACCAAAAGAACGATTATCCAATAAACCACCATATTCACGGGCCAATGGAACACCTTGCATTACACATTGATCTATAATATTTGTAGAAACTTCAGCCAAACGGTGTACGTTAGCTTCACGAGAACGGTAATCTCCTCCTTTTATAGTATCATAAAATAAACGAAAGGTAGAATCTCCATCTCCTTGGTAATTTTTTGCTGCATTAATCCCACCTTGTGCTGCAATTGAATGCGCACGACGCGGAGAGTCTTGAAAACAAAATGTCTTTACGTTATATCCTAATTCAGCTAATGTAGCTGCTGCCGAACCTCCAGCAAGACCCGTTCCAACAACGATAATATCAATATTACGTTTGTTAGCAGGATTTACTAAATTAATATGATCTTTATAATTTGTCCATTTGTCCGAAATTGGACCACTTGGAATTTTTGAATCTAATGCCATTATAATTGAATATTAAATTTGATTAAAATGATGAAACAATGCAATAAAAATAAAACCGAAAGGAACTACAATAGCAAATGCATATCCTAATTTGTGTAACGCTTTTGCATACTTGTTGTCAAATCCTACGGATTGAAACGAAGAATTGAAACCATGCCACAAGTGTACTGATAACAATAAAAAAGACACACAATAAATAGCAGTTCGAACAGGGCTTTCAAATTTAGCCACCAATTCAGGAAAATATCTTCCTTCCTCAATTGTATTTGCCTCTACATATTTATAAACCATTTCATGAACCCAGAAATCATAAAAATGCAACCCTAAAAATGCTAAAACTACAGAACCTGAAACTATCATGTTTCTTGATGCCCATGAAGCATTTGCAGCACCGTTATAATTAGCGTATCCAATTGGTCTTGCACTTCTGTTTTTAATATCCAAAACAAAACCCATCACGAAGTGAAAAACAACACCTGCAATCAAAATAGGCTGCATAAGGAATTGAACTAAAGGATTATACCCCATGAAATGAGAAAACTCATTAAAAGTATCGGCACTAAATACCGAAATCAGGTTAATAAAAAAATGTAATGCTAGAAACGTAATCAGAAAAAGTCCGGAAAGCGCCATTGCAACTTTTTTTGCTATTGACGACTTCAATAAAGCAGATTTTGCCATAAGATTTTAAATATTTTATTTTTAAAAAAGTGAAACAAAAATAAGGTAAATAGTAAAGAAACACAACCATTTAACAGCTAATACCCCTTTATTTATAATCATTTTAAAGTGTTTTTTGAAAAATACAACAATTTATTCTAAATCAAGGCTTAACACATTAATATACCGAAGTTTAATTAAACAAAACTTAAATAAAACCAAATTAACTCTTTGCGAATTATATTAATATTTCAGTTGCATTTAAAATTTTCTTGATGATTTGGTATTTTTAAGCGACTTTTTTTTTAAATATCAAAAAACACAAAAAACTTCTATTTTGTGTATATAAAAAAATTGTTATTCTGTAAGGTAATTTTAACTTTACAAGTTAAAAAATTGAAAATGAAAATAGGAATTGATGCTATCGCTTTTGATGTTGCCAAAATACATTTACCCATAAAAACATTAGCAAATGCCCGAAATATTGACCCTGAAAAACTTGAAAAAGGTTTAGGGCTAATTCAAATGACCTTGCCAGATGTACATCAAGACACTGTTGTTTTTGGTGCTAATGCCCTCACTAAACTCATTTCCGAAAACACAATCAATCCCAAAGAAATTGCTAGAATCTATGTTGGTACCGAAAGCGCTATTGACAGTTCTAAACCTATTGGTTCCTTTTTAGTATCTTTAATGGAACAAAAATTTGGGGAAAATTCTTTTTCAGAATGTGATGTCGTGGATTTTACATTTGCTTGTATTGGAGGTGTAGATGCTTTGCAAAATTGCATCGATTTTATAACCTTAAACCCTAGTAAAAAAGCAATTGTTGTCACAACTGATTTTGCCAAATACGACTTGAACTCAACTGGAGAATATACTCAAGGGGCCGGAGCTATAGCCATGCTTCTCACCTCTAACCCGAGAATTATTGCTTTCGAAAACTATTGGGCAACTAGTACCAAAGGCGTTTTTGATTTTTTTAAACCTTATCGCAGTATTTCTAAACAAGAAATCAACGGAAATTCAACAAATGAAATTTGGTTTGATAATTTAGAATCTGAAATAGAAATTCATAAAGACCAGCCCGTTTTTGACGGACAATATTCTAACCAATGTTATATGGATAGAACGCGTGAAGCTTATTTTTCATTCAAAAAAATAAAAAACACCACAGAAACAACATACAATACTTGGGAAAGTATCATTATGCATTTACCCTATTCCTACCAAGGACGCAGAATGTTATCCGAAATTTACACTTTGGATGCCACCACCAAAATCATTTCAGGAACTGAAACTGCTACAGAATATCAAAACATTCTAAAAGAAGTGAGTAAATCAGAAGCCTACAGAGATTTTGTTACCCAAAAATTACAACCCGCAGAATTAGCTTCTTCTTTAATCGGTAATTTATATACTGGCTCGATTTTTATGGGATTACTCTCTACCTTAGCTCATTTTTACGATACAAAAAAAGAGGTTATGGACAAAAAATTTGGATTTTTAGCCTACGGAAGCGGTTCAAAATCGAAAGTATTCGAAGGGACTATTCAACCCGATTGGGAATCAGCCATTGCTACTATCAATCTATTCGAAACTTTAGAACAAAGTTTTGAAATAGATTTTAAAACTTATGAAAAACTCCATAAAAAAGAACTGAACCAATCTGTTCAAGTTCCAAAAAACGAATGGATTTTAGAGCGAATCGAAAAAGAAATCCCCAATTTAAAAGGAGCTCGATATTATAAATGGATGGGTTAAATTCATTTAAAGATTATTCAACTCAAAATACAACAGCAGCTGATTGTTGTATTTTGAGTTTTTTTATATAAAATCTGTTGAATTCACAACAAAAAACAATTTAAACTTAGTATTTTTGAGTACTTAAAAAAATAGTAAACTGAATTGTTATGAAATACCATCAAATTGACCGAAATTTATTTATAAAAAATCGCGCAAAATTTATGGCTCAAATGAAGCCAAAAAGTGTTGCTGTTTTCAATTCTAATGATATTTATCCCGTTTCTGCCGATAGTACTTTACCTTTTGCACAACATCGTGATATTTTTTATTTAAGTGGTGTTGACCAAGAAGAAAGTATCTTACTTCTTTTCCCAGATGCCCCATATGAGCATCAAAGAGAAATGCTTTTTCTAAAAGAAACTAGCGAACATATTGCTATTTGGGAAGGAGAAAAACTAACCAAACAACGTGCCCTTGAAGTTTCTGGTATTCGAACCGTATATTGGCTACCTGATTTTGAAAAAGTATTATTCGAAATGATGACACATTCGGATACCATGTACATCAATACTAATGAACATTATCGTGCCACTGTTGAAACAGAAACTCGCGAAGCTCGTTTTGTCAAATGGTGGAAAGAAAAATATCCAGCACATGCTGTAGCTAAAAGCAACCCGATTTTGCAACGTTTGCGCTCCATTAAAGAAAGCGAAGAATTGGATTTAATTCAAAACGCATGTACGATTACCGAAAAAGGGTTCCGAAGACTACTGTCCTTTGTAAAACCAAATGTTACCGAATACGAAATTGAGGCTGAACTTATTCATGAATTCATTCGTAATCGCTCAAAAGGATTTGCTTACACTCCAATTATCGCATCGGGAAATAATGCAAATGTTTTACATTATATAGAGAACAATCAACAATGCAAAGCGGGTGATTTAATTTTACTTGACGTTGCCGCCGAATACGCTAATTATTCCAGTGATTTGACTAGAACAATTCCCGTTTCAGGACGGTATTCTGAAAGACAAAAAGCCGTTTACAATGCCGTTTTACGTGTAAAAAAGGAAGCTACAAAAATGCTAGTCCCAGGTGCTTTATGGAAACAATACCACTTTGAAGTAGGTAAACTTATGACCTCAGAATTACTTGGTTTAGGACTTATTGATAAAGCCGATGTTCAAAACGAAAATCCGGAATGGCCTGCTTACAAAAAATATTTTATGCATGGAACTTCACACCACATGGGACTAGACACTCATGATTATGGCATTCTAACTGAAGCAATCCAAGCCAATATGGTGTTTACAGTTGAACCTGGAATTTATATTCCTGCTGAAGGTTTTGGTATTCGATTAGAAGATAATGTAGTGGTTCAAGAAACTGGCGACCCCTTTAACTTAATGCGAAACATCCCAATTGAGGTTGAGGAAATAGAAAGTTTAATGCATTCTTGATTTAGAGAAAAAATAGTGAAAAGATAGTAGGCGGTTTACAGCAATGTGAGCCGTTTTTTATATAATATGAATTTGTATTTTCCGTTAGGGTAAAAAAATTAATCTTATTTTTGCTTCAAGTTTACAATAATGAAGCAAATTTTATACAAAAACACCAAAATTTCCTATTCCGATACCGGCAAAGGAACTGCTGTAGTTTTACTTCACGGTTTTTTGGAAAACAAAAATATGTGGTCCGAATTTATTTCTGATTTTAGCAAAAAAAATCGCGTCATTACTATTGATTTGTTAGGGCATGGCGAAACAGAATGCCTAGGATATATTCATTCCATGGAGGACAATGCTGATGTAGTTCATGAAGTTTTATCTCATTTACGTATCAGAAAAGCCGTTATCGTTGGCCATTCTATGGGTGGTTATGTAGCTTTGGCTTTCGCCGAATTATACCCAGATACCCTAAAAGCATTTGTACTTCTTAATTCTACTTCAAGAGCAGACAGCGAAGAACGAAAAATAAATCGCGACCGAGCTGTAAAAGCTGTAAAACAAAACTATGCTAATTTTATCCGCTTGTCTATCGGGAATTTATTCAGTGAAGACAATCGTGAAAAACTGACTGTTGAAATCGAAAAGGTAAAAACGGAGGCATTAAAAACACCTTTGCAAGGAATTGTTGCGTCTTTAGAAGGAATGAAAACAAGAAAAGATCGGGAAGTTTTACTTCATCTCACTTCTTATCCCAAAGTGTTACTTATAGGAGAAAAAGATCCTGTTTTGAATTACAATGAAACCAAAGAACAAATTGAAAGCACGAATGTTCAATTGATTACTTTTCCTGATGGACACATGAGCCATATTGAAAACAAAAATGAATTAAAAAAAACACTTTTGAATTTTTTCAAAACAATTTAAATCATACCTGCCTTCAAATATCCTTTTTCTATTAATTCTTTTTCTGCTTTCAAATGATGCATTTTCCCGTCTTTCATCAATAGCAATTTTGTTGAAATTTTAATTACATTTTCATAATTATGATCTGTAATAATAACACCTTTTGTCTTTGCTTTTTGAATTATTAAGGCATTTATTTTTTCAATTATAATTGGTGCCAAACCATTATAAGGTTCATCTAACAAAACAAATTTTGAAGCATTACTAAGCATCAATTTAATTTCCAGATAACGCAGTTCCCCTCCCGATAATTGAAAAATCTTTTTCTCTTGAATAGATTGAATTATTGCATCGTTATAAAAATCAACTATTGTATTGTTTTCAATCGATAATAAAATTGCTTTTTTTACAGAAAAATGCCTGGGAATGAAATTTTCTTGAATCAAATAACTAATGTGCGGAAACAAATCTTTAGTTTTAGATTTTACTTGACCGTCAATTCTAATACACTTAAAATCGGCCTGAATAATCCCAAAAATAATCTTCAGAAGTGTTGATTTACCAGAACCATTCTTTCCTAAAACGCCAATAATATCACCCGTTTCACATTTTAAATACACATCAGAAAGAATCGATTTAAAACCAAAATGCATTTGCACACTATCAACTTCTAGAATATGCTTTCTCAAAATAATCGAAATATTAAGTGAAAAACCAAATTAACCACCATCAAAAAAACAAAAGACATGACCCAAGAACCCAACCAAAGTGTCACTTTAGAGACCTGGTTGTTGTAATAAAACATATAATCATTTTTTACACGTATTTCTTTTAGAATTAAGCTAACGACTAAACCCACACTCAAAAAAGAACAATTGAAAGCAATTAGTCCACCATACAAAAAGGGAAAAACACAAACCGTAAGATTTATAACAATTGTGCTTTTAAAAAACTCAAATGCATTGGCTAATTTTCTATAATTAGTATTCATTTACACTTTCTCTTCAAAAGGGATATTTACTTCTAAAATTTCTTTCAATAACAAAACCATTTGTTCCATATAATTAGAAAGAATTTCTTGGTCTATTATTGAATGGACCTCTTTATCTTCTTTAAAATTAAAAGGCAAAAATCCAGATTTTAAATTTTTGAAAGAGATGATTCCTGCTTCAATTGGTTTGCCATTTGCTTCTTTTTCGTACATAAATGCGTAAGCTAAGACCTGGATGATTTTATCGTTTTTAATGTCTTGCGCCAATCCATTCCAAGATTTTAAAGTTACGCTTGCCTTTTCAACTTTGCCCGTTTTGTAGTCTATAATTCTAATGACACCATTGCGTTCTTCTATTCGATCTACTTTTCCCGCAATTTTAATTGGGAATGGCAAATCAGGATGTTCTAAAATTCTTTCACAAGGTTTTTCTAAGTGCAAAATTTTTATTGCATCACCATTCTTTATACTTTGCAACTCAACTTTCAAAAAATTAAAGACATTGCGTTTTGCAACTTCAAAGGCCAATAAATTTCTTCCCTTTTTAATTTCTCCCTCTTTATAAATAATTTTAAATTGTTTTAATACTTCTGCATCTAAAAGCGAAAAGCAGTTTTTGATGTCGTTTTCAGTCAAAAATTTTCCAATAAAAGGAGTGTATAAAACCTCTAATGTTTCATGAATTATTGTTCCCAAAGTATTCAAAGCAATATTTTCTTCTACTTCCTCAACCTCACTAATACGCAATATTTTCTGAAAATAAAATTGGATTGGATTCCTAATATAACTGGTCAAAGCAGAGGGCGAAAATCCTTTTTCAGCAATTTCTTTCAACCGAATCATTACCTTTTCTGATTTTGGAATAATCATAGGTTGGTAAGCAGTCTCGGGTAAAATGGCATTGTAAATTTCGTGAGATAAGATATGTTTTTTTTGTTTTTCAACTTCTAATTGAGTGATAAATCGGCTTTTTTCTCCAGCATCCAAGCCTTCACTTTCGGTATTGTAAAGCAAATAAATATTTTTAGCGCGCTGTAACAGATGATAAAAATGGTAGGTATAAATAGCGTCTTTTTCCTTGAAAGTTGGCAAACCTAATTCTCTTTTTACATCATAGGGTATAAAAGAATTTTGTGATTTTCCAGCTGGAAATTTCCCTTCATTCATCGAAGTGACAATTACGGTTTCAAAATCTAAAACACGACTTTCTAACACACCCATTATTTGAAGCCCATTCAACGGCTCCCCTTCAAAAGAGACTTCTGCTAAATCAATAACTTGTTTATAGATAGCATGAAGTGTTTCGATTTTATCGATATGAGTATGTTGTGAATAATAATTAATCAGTTTGTTAATTACTTTAAAAATGGCAAAAACAAAGGCTTTTGTTATTTTTTCCTCTTCATTATCGCTACCCAAATTATTTTTTATAGTTTGTAATACTGTAGCAATCGTTTCTAAAACAGTAAGAGAGCCTTTTTCCCATTTTCGAAATAACAAGAGAAATAATTCTGTAGGAATCGCATTTAATTCCAATAATTTATGATGTGTAATAAAAGTATAATTATTTTGATTAATGATTTGGACAAGAGCATTAGTTTGCGCAAAAGGCTCTACCAAAGGATGTGTTAAGATATCCAATACATCTTTGTAATATAAAACATAATTTTTATTGTTTCGGGACAAAGCATTCGTGTGCATCTTAAACAATTTTGCAATCAAAATCTGTGCAGGATTATTTTTGCTAGAATATCCCATTGTAATATTCAAGGCTCCGACACTTGATGGTAAAGAATATAAAAGCGGTACTAAAAGATTTTCTTCTCCTAAGACAACAGCTACTTTATCTAAACCACTATTTATTTCATTATCGAGAGATTCATTGACAATATCTTCGATTATTCCACCTGCAATTTTGGCTTGGCCAATTGTTTTTGGTGTGCCAATAACTTGTATGTTTTTATTTTCTGAAAAATCATTAACAATCCATTCAAAGGGATTTGATTTATAATGTTTCCAATTTTCTTTGAAACGACGCACAAATAATCCTGCATCATGGAATGGATCATTTAAAAAAGCTTGGTCAACATCCCAATATATTTTAGCTTGATTAGCTGCTATTAAGTGTTGAATTATTTTTTCTTCTGCTGCATTCAAGGCATTGAAACCGGCAAATAGAAAATATTTATCCGGAATAGTATTTGAAAAATTATTTAAATTACTGACGGCTTCGCGGTAAATTAACCCTTGATATCCGATTCCTTTTTTTAATAAATGGGAATAAAGTGAGGTATAGTAGTTGGGTAAAAGTTTCCAAAAGTCAATATAATTTTCAAGTAGTTTTGTTTTATTTTCTACTTCAACTCCCCATTTTTTAATATCTTCAATATCTTTCAAATACGAAAGTACATGAGAGGGATCCAATAAATAACGATCAATTTCATTGAAATCCTGTAATAAAGTTTTAGCCCAATTAGCAAAAAGTTCAAAAGTTTGCTGATTGTTTACATCGGTTATTGACAAATAAACTTCATAGAATTCAAAAAGCAATTCAATAGGTTCAACGGACCTAATCCCTGCAATATCCTGTACAAATTCCTCTATACTAATTATTTCAGGTGAAAGAATATTAGTTGAAACTTGATTTTTGAGTGCTTCGATTAGAAATACTTTAGCCCTTTTATTAGGCAACACTACGATAGTATCAGCTAATTTAGGCAAATGATTTTCTATTAAAACGGCTGCTATTTTGTCTAAAAAAGAAGTCTTTGTCATTTTATAAATATAAAAAAAGCCATTCAATTAAGAATGGCTTTTTAAAATTATTTGAAAAGTAAATTATAGTTTACCTTCGTATTTAGAACCTACGTGTCTTACTTCAGTTCTTCTGTTTTCAGCTCTACCAGCTTTAGTTTTATTGTTCCCAACTGGTTGAGTAGCTCCAAAACCTTTAGCAGTTAAATTATCAGGATTGATTCCTCTTTCAATAAGAGCATTTTTAACAGCATCTGCTCTATCTTGAGAAAGTTTGTTGTTAATTTTGTCAGATCCTGTACTATCAGTGTGTCCTTCAATACTAAATTTAGCAGTTGGATAGTTTTTAAGGATTTCTTTCATTGCATCTAATCTAGCAGGTACATCAGTTGTTTTGAAAGTAGCTTTACCTGTGTTGAAGTAAATTGCTCTAGCTTGAGTTTTAAGAAGATCTAAAGCTTCCGTAGTAACTTCAGGACATCCTTTGTTGCTAGCTGGACCAGCTACAGTAGGACACTCATCATCTTTGTCATAAACACCATCTTTGTCAGCATCTAAGAATGGACATCCTCCATTTTCTTTAGGACCAGCTACAGTTGGGCATTTATCATCTTTGTCAGCAATTCCATCACCATCAGTATCAGGACATCCATTCAAAGCAGCTAAACCAGCAACTTCTGGACATGCATCATCTTTATCAGCAACACCATCACCATCAGTATCAGGACATCCGTTCAAAGCAGCTAAACCAGCAACTTCTGGACATGCATCACTTGCGTCAACAATTCCGTCTCCATCTGTATCTGGACAACCATTGAATTGTTTTAAACCAGCAACTTCAGGACAAGCATCATCTTTGTCATAGATTCCATCACCGTCAGTATCTTTTCCTCCAAATTTAAAGATAAGACCAGCTGTGTGTTGGAAATGTGATGGAGCATCAGGTGTAGTATTATTTACTACTGTTCTGTCTCCAAAAGATTTTTTGTATTTTGTAGTAAGCTCTAGACCTATGTTTTCTGAAAACCATAATGTTAATCCAGCTCCAGGATTGATAGTTCCATAACTATTGTCTCCAAAAAATGTATAACCACCACCTACAGATAAAGACGGATCGATAACTTTAGATTTAATTAAACTCATTAAACTGTACTTAACAGATGCATCGATACTATAGTACATTAAATCCCCAGGATTTGTTACAATATAACCACGAGAATCATGACCAGTAACTGATGGATCAAAAGTTACAAATTTAGTAATCTTATTTACGGAACCAGAAATTCCAAAAGTAAAATTATCTCCAACATATCTAGATACACTTAAATAAGATACTGAAGGAAGAATATTCCAATTGTCTTTTACAGCAAATGGCTGAGAAAAATGACGATCTAGCCAATTATGTCCTCCACCAGCACTAGTTTTTGTGTCAACGGCATTAACTCCAAAAGAGATAGCCCATGGATTGTTACTGTCTTGTGCGTGAGAAGTTAAACCCATCACCATCATCACAGCAACTAAAAGTTTGTTAAGATGTTTCATACTTAATTTTTTTAATTACGATTTAGTTAATTGCAGACAAAAGTAATACCTAATTTTTTAAATACAAAATGAAATGTTAAAAAAAACCTACAAAACACAGTAAAAGTGGGAATTAAACAACATTTAGAGCTTTTCCAACCTCCGAAAACGCTTCTATTGCCTTGTCTAAATGCACTTTTGTATGTGCTGCTGATAATTGCACTCTAATTCTAGCTTTATCTTTCTGAACTACAGGAAAGAAGAAACCGATTACATAAATTCCTTTTTTCAAAAGCTCATCTGCCATAATTTGTGATAATTTAGCGTCATAAAGCATCACAGGAACTATTGCTGAGTCCCCATCTATGATTTCAAAACCTGCTTTTTTTATTCCTTCCTTAAAATAATTTGTATTCCATTCTAATTGATCTCGCAAAACGGTATCTCTTTCTAATATTTCAAAAACCTTTATAGAAGCACCAACAATTGCAGGAGCTAAAGAATTTGAAAACAAATAGGGTCTAGAGCATTGACGCAATAATTCAATAATTTCTTTTTTTGCCGTTGTATATCCGCCCATTGCTCCTCCCAATGCTTTTCCTAATGTTCCTGTAATTATGTCTACTCTACCCATCACGCCTTTTGCCTCAAGAGTTCCTTTACCTGTTGCTCCTATAAATCCCGCTGCATGGCATTCATCAACCATAACCATGGCATCATACTTATCCGCCAAATCACAAATTTTGTCTAATGGTGCAACTACACCATCCATCGAAAAAACGCCATCAGTAACAATTAATTTAAAACGACTTCCTGCTGCATTTGCTTTAATTAGTTGCTGCTCTAAATCTTCCATATTACTATTTTCGTATCGATATCGTGCTGCTTTACACAAACGAACTCCGTCTATAATAGAGGCATGATTTAAACTATCCGAAATTATAGCATCATTTTCTCCTAATAAAGGCTCAAATACACCTCCGTTTGCATCAAAAGCTGCAGCATAAAGAATTGTGTCTTCTGTTCCGTAGAATTCAGAAATCTTTTTTTCTAATATTTTATGAATATCTTGAGTACCACAAATGAACCGAACAGATGACATCCCGAATCCATGCGAGTCAAGCGTGTCTTTTGCAGCCTGAATCACTTCGGGATGTGACGACAATCCCAAATAATTATTAGCACAAAAATTCAAAACTGTTGCGCCATTAACCGTAATTTCTGCTCCTTGTGATGAAGTAATGATTCTTTCTTTTTTGAAAATACCATTAGCTTCAATCGTTTCTAATTCCGACTGTAAGTAGTCTTTAATTTTTCCGTACATACCTTAAATTTATTTAGCTTGAAATTTGAGTTTTAAAGTTTCGACAAAAAAGACATCAAAACAATACTTTTACAAATCTACTACAACGATTTCTTTCCCTATGTATACTAAAGTCTTTTTAACTACTTTATACCCCATTTTCTCAATAGCAGCCTGATAATTCTCTAATTGTTGCTGGTATTTAACATTATGGGTTCCTGTTTTGTAATCCAATAAAAAAACTTCCTTATTTTTCGTTAAAACCATTCGGTCTGGCTTTACTGTTTTTCCTTCTTTTTGGATGATTGTTTGCTCATTCAAAATTTCATTCCCCTCTGCAAAATAAGATGACAATTCAAAATGCCCTACAATTTCTGCTATCGTTTTACAAACGGTTTCTTTTTGATTATATGTGATTAATCCTGTTTCAATTGATTTTGTAATGGCCAAATCAATATCTTTTTTAGTTTTTACAAAAGACAGTATCTCATGAATTACATTCCCATATTCAATAGCTTCCTGCTGATGCGTTCCCCACATTAATGCTTCTTTTTGCGCAATTTTTATATGTTTGGGGTCCAAAATTTCCAAAACTACAGGAATTGTTTTGGAAGTATCAATATGTTGCTGCCCTGAAGACAATTTCATCGAATTACCAAATTCATATTCTAATTTGTTCTCGTCAAATTGGCCTTTGTTTTCCAAATAATTAATAAAAAAAGCACACATATTGTTCTTTGGAAGCACTCCTTTGCTAGATAAATTCCTATCCGAAATCACGTATAATTGTTCCTCAGCTCGGGTTAATGCCACGTATAAAACATTGATATTATCCAATAATTCTTCTTGCTTTTTTTGAGTATAAACTCCCGCAGCTTCTTCACCAAATCCTTCAACCGCACTGCTATTATCTATTAAAACTTTGGATAAACCAAAATCTTGCTCCTCAGCATTAAGCCATAATTTATCTTTTGGCTTTCGATTGTAATCTTCCTCTGCAAAAGGAAAAATAACAACTGGAAATTCCAATCCTTTCGATTTGTGAATCGTCATAATTCGAACCGCATTGTTCCCTTCTGGAGACGGAATACTGAATTTCTCGGCATTTTTGTCCCAGAAATTCAAAAAATCTGAAATCCCAGCTTGGTTTCGAATGTCACGTTCTAAAACAATATCCAAAAAATACTGAACGTAAGCATTCCCCACTTTTGAAGGCAAGAATTTTGAAACAATACTTTCCACCGCTTCATACAATGATTTTTTTCTACTGTTTTGAAACGAAAGCGAAATATCAAAACTTATTAACCAATTTTCGAATTCAGCTTCTTGATACAATGCCATTCCTTGGGCAATGAAATCATGAATGGGTAATTTATCCTGAATATGTGCTGCAACGTAATGCAAGAAATAAGCCTTTGCTTCTAAATCGGAATTGTTTTTCAGGTATTTCAATACATGAATAATCAATCGAACTTCGGTAGCATTCTGAATCATCAAGGTTTCCGATGATAAAAGCGGAATTTTTTGTTCTGTCAAATAGTTTGCAATTGCAATTCCCTGATCTCGTTTTCGGGTTAGAATGACGATATCTTTATACTCGAACCCTTTTTGAATGGATTTCTGAATCGCATTTAAAGTTGCCAAAACATACAGCGCTGTTTTATCCAAGGTTTCTTCCTCGTCATCAGCAGCGGTTACTTTTGGAATGAAAGAAATATTGACATAGCCACCCGTTTTGTTATTCGTTTTTTGATGGCTGTGATTTTCATACAAATCTTTATAATCGGGTTGTACAAATTCATTCGAAATCAATTTAAAAAAATCATTATTGAATTCGATTATTTGCGAATAACTGCGGTAATTTTTATCTAAATGTTCTAGTTTTTTATCGGGATTACTGAACGGATTCTGGTCTTTACTCAATTCAATAAACTGTTCTGCTTTTCCGCCCCGCCAGCGATAAATAGAC
The DNA here is from genome assembly GCA_947443815.1 of Flavobacteriaceae bacterium. Classification (GTDB taxonomy): domain Bacteria; phylum Bacteroidota; class Bacteroidia; order Flavobacteriales; family Flavobacteriaceae; genus Flavobacterium. The sequence continues at coordinate 18,806 of CANEXR010000016.1, forward strand.
TGTTTGGGGTCGCCTACAATCATCAAAGTGCCTTTTACACCATAATCATCTTGACCCGAAAGTGCATTATCAATTAACGGAATCAAGTTTTGCCATTGCATTTCGGAGGTGTCCTGAAATTCATCAATAAAAAAATGGCGGTAGCGTTCGCCCAATCGTTCGTATATAAAAGGAGCTGGCTGATTTTGAATTTCTCTGTGAATAATAGCATTAAATTCGGAAATCGAAAGCACATTTTGCTCTTCTTGAATTTTGGCTAATTCATTACTGACTGTGTTTAGTAAGGACAAAGGTGTAATGTTTTTCAGAAAGGCTTTGTAGAAATTTATTTTTTCGAAAGTTGTATACACTTTGCCCAGCAATTGCAGTAAATCAGGAATTATGTTTTCAATAATGGCTCGGTCTTTTGCGGTTTTATTGATTTTTATATCATCAAATTCATGGTACGTTTTATTAGCAGGATTGAAATTTCCTTCTTGAATACTCAACAAATGTTTTGGAAAATGTCCGGCCGAAAAAGATTTGGTGTCAATTCCGTTTTTATCAATTAAGGAAAGTGCTTCTGTTCCAAAAACAACAGTTTCTTTTTCCAAAATCTTGCAAGTGTCTGAAATTTTGCTTTTTATTCCGACAAATTCAGCAATAGATTTATTTTGAAAATGAGTGATTTCATTTCTGTTATTTTCGTTCAAAACCAAGCGACCCGTTTCGAGAATTTCGCGTGAAATATCCCAAGATTTATCATCATCGGTTTTTTCCATTGTAAAATCGATTAACAACTTGGTCAATGTTTCGTCTTCTCCGGCTTGCGCAATGATGGCATCTACGGCTTCTATCAATAAATTTTCGGTATCTAATGTGACCTCGAAAGTCATGGGCAAATTCAAATCATGGGCAAAAGCACGAATGACTTTGTGTGTGAATTTATCAATGGTCGAAATATCAAAAGCGGCATAATTATGAATAATATGCTTGATGATTTGCTGAGATTTGGTTTTGATTTGAATAATCGAAAGTTCGGTGTCTATGGCTAAATCCTGCATTAAATCTTGAGCTTTCACGCTAGGTTCCTCTTTCGCAAATTCGGATAAACTGCCTACGATTCGGCTTTTCATTTCGTGTACTGCTTTGTTGGTAAACGTAATGGCTAGAATGTGGCGGTATGCGTCGTTTTTGGGCGCTACCAAGATGATTTTCAGGTATTCTTTGACGAGTGCGTAGGTTTTTCCAGAACCAGCAGAGGCGTCGTATATGGAGAAGGAAGGTCTTTGCATTTTGATGTTTTTTGGGACAAAATAGATTTTAAACCCTATAAGTCGTTTTAAGGAAATTAAGTTTTAGAATCAGGATTCCGTTATTTAAAACGTGTTCCTTATATAAATCAAAAGACATTAAAAGTAATGCAAAGATTGCTAATTTTCTACTTTTTTTTAATCTTATTGCGAAATATAATATATCAAAAAACTTATTCAAAATTCTTAACTTATGAAAAATGACAAAATAATTAATATTTAAAAAATTGTTGAGCCATTTCGGCTAAAGCCAATAAATTCAATACAAAAAAAAACCTTTGGCTAAAACCAAAGGCAATTCAATTAAAACTAAACTAGTTATAAATCTGTCATTTAGACCAGCAGGAGAAATCATATTAATTACTATGATTTTGTATTTTCATAGTTTATCAAAATAATAAATAAACAATCTCATTTTACTTTTCGTACATTTCAATTGTCTTTAACAATTCTGCTGAATATTTAAAAACATCATCTAAAGTTCCTATTTCATTTTTTACTTCTTTCTTATTTTCATCGAATAATCCAATAAATTTTTTCCCTCCGTTTAGGTATAATCTACAAACTACTTTTCGATTATTGTCATCAAGAAAAATGGCAAAATAAGATTGTGCATCTCTATAGGTTACTCTTGTTGCCGGAATATTTTGTCGCAAAATAGTTTTAACAATTAAAAAACCCTCAAGTTCTTCATCAGTTGTATTCACTTTACTTATATCTTCTAAATTTTGTTCTGCTGAAATTTCGTTTGAACTTTCGGATTTGGTTTTTTCATCTTCTTTAGACAAGGCATTTTTTAGCCTATCTGTAATTAAATCACTGATATAATGCTGAATAGATTTTTTGGTTAATTCTGTGAATTGTTCCAAAACTTTTGCAGTTACAACACTTGGATATACTTGTTTAGCAAAATGTTTTACAAATTCTGGAGTTGGTTCAGTAAGTTCTTTATTCAACAAA
>CANEXR010000017.1 GCA_947443815.1 Flavobacteriaceae bacterium
TATTATCTTATTTTGACACAATATTTAGTTATGACAAAAGAGATGTTGAGAAATATAATTTTCGATTTTTGACAAATTATATTTTTGACGACGAAATAAACCAAAACCAGATAACGAATACTGCGTTTAATATTTCTTCATTTGATAATAGATTTTCATTTTTAGAGAAATTAGCGAATTATTTATTAGAAAATCAAGTTTCTTTTCGTTTTATAGTTAAAAAGAAGAAATTATGTAATCATAATACTATCGAAATTTGTAATGAATACTTACCAATAAATGAGGTTAAAGAGATTATATCAAAAAGTTTAGTAATGGTTGATTTACAAAAAGAAAATCAATATGGATTGAGTTTTCGTGTTTTTGAAGCACTTGGTTACAATAAAAAACTAATTACAAATAATCAGGATATTATTACTTACGATTTTTACAATGACAATAATATTTTTGTAATTACCAATGAAAATTATCAAATTCCACTTGATTTTTTTCAAACGGATTATCATGAAATAGATTCAGAAATAGTTAATAAATATAAATTAAAAAATTGGATTCTTAAAGTTTTTGATATTGAATGTAATTAAATCAGTGATTTGTAAAACTGATAATATTGTTCTTCCATCACATTCAAATCATGATTTTTTTCAACCAAGTTAAATGCATTTGTTTTGATTTTTTCTTGTAAGTCAGTGTTTGTTAGTATTTCTAAAACATATTCAGAAAGTGTTTCTGAATCCTTGATTTCACTCAAAAAACCAGTTTTTCGGTTTAATACTACTTCGGGAATTCCCCCAGCTTTTGTGGCTACAACAGGAACTTTGCATGCAAATGCCTCATAAACAGTCAAAGGCAATCCTTCTGTAATGGATGTGGTTAGAAAAATATCAAATTCAGGAAGTAAATCGGTTACATTATTTCTAAAACCAGTAAAAAAAATATCGTTTTCCAAATCAAGAGATTTGGCATAGTTGACTAAATCATTTTTCAAAGGCCCATCCCCAATAAGAATAAATTTTATTGGCTGATTGATGTTGTTTTTCGCTTTAATTTTTTTTGCGGTATCGATGAAAGTATAAATATCTTTTTGGTGGGTCAGTCCAGCGATATTCCCAATGATGCGAGTTTCTGGTGAAAAATTCAATTCTTTGTGCAGTAAGTTTTGAGATTTTTTATCCCTGAATTTCGAAACATCAATTGCATCATAAATAGTTAATAAACGTTGCTTGTCAGGAATAATATTTTCGAAAATTGCTTCGACAGCTTTTGAAACACAAACAATTTTTTTGATATTTGGATGTGAATATTTGTATCTGTTCAAAAATTTATTCTTTATTCGGTTGTTTCTTTTTCGACTTAATATTAATGAAGTTGATTTGTTCAAAAATTTCATTGCAAGTAATCCGGCATTTAATGCTGTAGAATCATGGATATGAATGATAGAAATAGATTCTTTTCTGCAAATTTTTACAATTGCAACAACAAGATTAATGAGTTTCAGTTTGTTTTTTTTATAAGTAAAAAAATGAGCATTGTCTTTTTTGCAAATGCCTGCAAGTATAGAATCCTCGGGACATAAGATATATTGTTTTAAATCACTTTTGTCTTTTAGAAGATTATAAACGGTATACATCTGAGTGTCACCACCTCTCAATTCCGTTATCGATGTGATATTTAATATCTTCATTGTTTTAAAAGTATTTTTTTGTAATTAAATCCTCAAAGACCAACAAAAATATACCTTTAATACTATTTTTTAATAAAATTATGTGATTTATTACAAGTCTAAAAAAGCATTTGGTTATTTTTGGTCTTTAGAAATATTTAGTTTACAGCACATGTCAGTAGTCATAAATAAGGAATTTAAATCAAAGGAAATCGAATTAAGAAATTACATTACTAATTTCAGTTATTCAGGTAAACTCTTTGGTGATGGTCAAAGAAACAAAATTAAACTCTTCGATTTAGAAGACAAAACGATAAACATCAAATCCTTCAAAATTCCAAACTTAATCAATACGATTGCCTACAAATATTTCCGAAAATCAAAAGCTAAACGTTCATTTGAGTACGCTACAATTTTATTACAAAAAGAAATTGGAACACCGCAGCCGATTGCTTATTTTGAAAATTACAATTGGTTGGGTTTAAAAGACAGCTATTATGTTAGCGAACATTTAATTACAGAGCTCACTTTTAGAGAATTAGTGGAAATTCCAGCTTATCCTGATCATGAAAATATTTTAAGACAATTCACCAAATTTTGTTTTGATTTACATGAAAAAGGAATCGAATTTTTAGATCATTCTCCTGGCAATACATTGATTAAGAAAGTCTCTGAAAATCAATATGCCTTTTTTCTAGTGGATTTAAACAGAATGAATTTTCATGAAGTTATGGATTTTAATGCTAGAATGAAAAACTTAAGTAGGCTTACGCCAAAAAAGGAGATGATTGCTGTTATGAGCGATGAATATGCCAAGTATTACAATCAACCAAAGCCATTAATATTCGAAAAAATGTGGGGAGCTACTACTGAATTTCAGGAAAAATTTGCCCGAAAGAAACGATTAAAAAAGAAATTGAAATTCTGGAAATCTTAATTGTTAGCTTTTATTTTTTTTAATTCTTGAAAACGGGCATGAACACTCAAAGCATTGAGATAACAAATAATAATTCCTTTTTTGCCATCAAGAATTCCCATCCTAATGAGGTATTGATATAAAAATTGATAGAGTGGGCGAATGTAAAAATGAAAAAAATGGGGTTGAGTTCCTTTACTAAATTCTTCTTTGGCTTTTAATTTTCCATAAAGAATCATTTTTTGTTTGTAACTTGAATAATCTTTATACGAATAATGAATAAGTTTGTTTTTTAATTTGCCAATGCTTCCATTTACAATTAATTTTTCATGAACAATTTTTTGTAAAGCATAATGGGCTTTGTCTTTTTGAAAAAGTCTGAATATTTTATCGGTTTGCCAGCCACTAAAGTGTAGTTTAGTAGCTTTGAACATGAAAGTTCGGTAGAAATAATAGGCAGAATGAGACTCTTTTTGATGGATAATTTCTATAATCTCATCTTTTAATTCGCTACCAAGTCTTTCGTCAGCATCAAGAAAAAGAATCCAATTATTTTGCGCTAAGTTTAATGCAAAATTACGTTGCTTAGCATAGTTTTCGAAGGCATGCTGCACTACTTTTACATTCGTAAAACCTGAAGCAATAGCAACAGTCTGGTCAGTACTAAAAGAATCAATCACTATAATTTCGGCAGCAAAATCTAAATCTTTGATGACAGATTCGATGTTGTTCTCTTCATTATAGGTTATAATTAAAGCGCTTAATGGAATCTTGTTTTTTTGAATAACTACTACACTTGTCTCCTGTTTATTACTTAAGTTTTGGCTTAAAAAATGTTGGATTTTATCCGTAAATAAATCAGGTGTAAATTCAGAATACAAAGAGAAGGTTTCTTTTTTGAGCTCTTTTTCTGTTTTTGATAAAAAGAATTGGGGTTTAAAATCATTCAGATGCACTGATAAGTGTTGTATTCCATCTTCAAAAGTGGCCCATATTTTCTTTTCTATCCAAGGCGAAAAAATAATAAAAGAGGGTTTACCTAAAGCTTTGGCCATGTTTATAGCCCCGCCATCATTGCCAATTATCAAATCACATTGGTTCATAATAGCAATAAATCCTCTTAAATCTTTGGCAAGAAAATCAAAATATATTTTATCTTGAGTTGAAGGTTTACAAGTATCAAAAATAATTTTAGCTTCCTCGATTTGCTTTGGAAAATAATTAAAAAGGATATTCACATCTTGATTATCAGCAACAGTATCTACTACTTTTGCCATGTATTCGAGCGGATATGTCTTTGATTTATCGCTACCTAAAAGACTAATAAGCACTGTTTTTCTTTCTTTTTTTACCTGATAATGTTCAAAAAGAAGTTGTGCTTCCTGATTTTCTTTTTCGGTTACAAATAATTTAGGAAGTGGGTCAATTTCAATATTTAATTGCAAAGGTTCTAATAACGAGAGTCTTCTTTCGATGGCTAAACCTAGATTTGTTTTTGGGAAGGCAGCAAAAGTAACATTGTCTGTGTATAAAAAAGTACGTCCTGGTTTTTTGTACGATATTTTTCTTTTGGCACCACTTATTAAAACAAGTAGCCAACTTTCAAGTTTTGAGTAGGCATCAATCAGCAAATCGTATTGATTGGCTCTAATTTGAAGCGCTAAATTGAAAAACTCTTTTTTGCTTTTGCGGTGTTTTTCTTGAAATAGAATGATGTTGTCAATACTTGGATTTCCTTCTAATACAGGAGTTGTGGATTCATAAACTAAATAATCAATTTGCGCCTTAGGATAAGCAATACGCAAATTATTGCATATAATACTGCTAATCAAGACATCGCCAATCATTTTTTGTTGTATAACCAGTATTTTCATAACATAAAAAAACCTCCCGTTGAAGGGAGGAATATACAATATTTTTTTATTACAGTAGTATTAAACGGCTACATCATATTCGCGTAAAGCATTATTCAAAGATGTTTTCAAATCAGTTGAAGGTTTACGCGTTCCAATGATTAAAGCACAAGGAACTTGGAATTCACCAGCAGCGAATTTTTTGGTATAACTTCCAGGAATAACTACAGATCGTGCAGGTACAAAACCTTTCATTTCTACAGGTTCATCACCAGTTACATCAATGATTTTTGTTGATGCAGTCAAACATACATTTGCACCAAGAACAGCCTCTTTCCCCACGTGAACGCCTTCAACAACAATACAACGAGAGCCAACAAAAGCACCGTCTTCGATAATTACTGGCGCAGCTTGTAAGGGTTCAAGAACACCACCAATACCAACGCCACCACTCAAGTGTACGTTTTTGCCAATTTGAGCACAACTTCCTACAGTTGCCCAGGTGTCAACCATAGTTCCTTCATCAACATAAGCACCAATGTTTACATAGCTTGGCATCAAAATAACACCACTTGAAATGTACGCTCCATAACGTGCTACAGCATTTGGAACTACACGAATTCCTTTTTCGGCATAGCCTCTTTTCAATAACATTTTGTCATGGTATTCAAAAATTCCAGATTCTAATGTTTCCATTTTTTGAATAGGGAAGTACATTACCACGGCTTTTTTTACCCATTCGTTTACTTGCCATCCGTTTTCAACAGGCTCTGCAACACGAAGTTTTCCGGTGTCTAATAATTCGATAACTGCTCTGATAGCATCAGTTGTAGTTACTTCTTGTAACAAGGCTCGGTTTTCCCAAGCTTGTTCTATAATCGGTTGTAATGGATTCATTTTTTTGATAATTTTGGACAAATATAATTCGATTTTTTTTAAAACAAACTTTGTTTATACAATACTAACAGATTTCTTGTTTTTGTTTAAAAAAATAAATTAATGTTTTATAAAAAAATCCTAGAATCAGTAATTGACTCTTGATGTGAATCACATATTTTCTTTACTTATCTTTGTTCGACAATAACTAAAAAAATGCCAAGAATACTCTCCATAGATTACGGTCAAAAACGAACTGGAATTGCCGTTACTGACGAAATGCAAATTATAGCATCGGGATTGACTACAATACCTTCTGCTACAGCCATCGCTTTTTTGAAAGATTATTTTGCCAAAGAAAAAGTGGAAGCTGTTTTAATTGGTGAACCCAAACAAATGAATGGGCAGCCTTCTGAAAGTGCGGCTATAATAAAAGGATTTGTAACCCATTTTACCAATCATTTTCCTGATATGAAAGTTATTCGAATGGACGAACGGTTTACTTCAAAAATGGCCTTTCAAACCATGATTGATAGCGGACTTAGTAAGAAGCAACGTCAAAATAAAGCGCTTATTGATGAAATTTCGGCTACTATAATGCTGCAGGATTATTTGGCTCAAAAAAGATTTTAGTTTTGGACTTATTGCAAAGAGATAAAGCATTTAAAATTACCACTTTTTAACAATTGTTTGTTATAATTTTTTTAAAAAAATGAAGTAAATTTGCACTTTTTAAAAATAGTATTATGCCAGACACAACCATACGTTTAAATACTGAAGTAGTTCTTATAGGTGCCGGAATTATGAGCGCCACACTTGGAGTAATTTTGAAAGAGTTACAGCCAGATATTAAAATTGATATTTTTGAAAGATTAGATAGCGCTGCCGCAGAAAGTTCTGATGCTTGGAATAATGCAGGAACTGGACATTCCGCTTTTTGTGAACTTAATTACACACCCGAAAGTGCTGATGGAAGTATAAATCCGAAGAAAGCCATTAGTATTGCTGAATCTTTTGAAGTATCCAGACAGTTTTGGGCTTATTTAGTACAAGAAAATAAAGTCCCTTCTCCTGAAAATTTTATTAAAAGTATTCCTCATCTGAGTTTTGTTTGGGGCGATAAAAATGTGGATTATCTTAAAAAAAGATTCGAAGCATTACAAGCCAATCCTTTGTTTAAAGAGATGGTTTTCAGTACTGATTTTTCAGAAATGAAAGAATGGATGCCTTTGGTTATGGAAGGAAGAACAGCATCAGATCATTTTGCAGCTACATCCATGAAAATAGGAACCGATGTGAATTTTGGAGAATTAACTAGAAGTATGTTTCGTTATTTGACTCAGTTAGATGGAGTCACTATGCATTTTAATCATGAGGTTAAAAAAATGAAACAGCGTGAGGATAAATCATGGAGAATAAAAATTACGGATTTGGCTTCAGGCCAAAAAAAGAAAGTCTACACTAAATTTGTTTTTATTGGTGCTGGCGGAGGTTCATTGCCTTTATTAGAAAAAGCAAATGTCCCTGAAGGAAAAGGATATGGTGGATTTCCAGTTAGTGGACAATGGTTAAAATGTACTAATCCAGAGGTAATTGCAAGACACCAAGCTAAAGTATATGGTAAAGCGAGTGTTGGAGCCCCTCCAATGTCAGTTCCACATATTGATTCTCGAATGATTAATGGTGAAAAAGCACTACTTTTTGGCCCTTTTGCTGGTTTTTCAACTCGATTTTTGAAAAATGGTTCGTATTCAGATTTGCCTTTGTCAATAAAGCCAGACAATATAGTTCCCATGTTAGTAGCTGGTTATAAAAACATTCCGCTTACAAAATATTTGATTGAGCAAGTACGATTAACTCCTAAAGACAGAATTACTGCTCTGAGAGAATATGTACCAGGTGCTAGATCAAAAGATTGGAAAATTGAAAGAGCGGGACAACGGGTTCAGGTTATTAAAAAAGATGAGAAAGAAGGTGGTATTCTTGAATTTGGTACCGAAGTGATAACGACTGCCGATGGAACATTATCTGTGTTACTTGGCGCTTCTCCCGGCGCTTCAACTGCTGTTTCTATTATGATAGATTTAATAGACAGATGTTTTAAAGATCAGTTAGCTAGTCCAGCTTGGCAAGAAAAATTAAAAGTTATGATTCCTTCCTTTGGTCAAGCTTTGAATGAAGATCCAGTATTATTAGCAGAAATAAGAAAAAATACGGGTGCGATTCTGAAATTGAATAATTAGAAAATTGTTAATAGAAATTAAGGTGCTGTTTTAGGTTTTTAATCTAATTGCAGCGCCTTTTTTGATTTAAATGGGCTGTGAAAATCGTATTTTAGTTAGATTTCCATTAGTGTTTTTGTGTTTTTCACTATGTTTTCGGAGAGATTTGTAAGCCAAATTAATTGTTCAATAACCAATTGTGCTTCCTGCATTTTTAACAGAAAATCTTCTTTATTTATGGGTTTTCCCTCTTTTAATTCTTTGGCGCGGATGTTTTTTAATTCGGTAAATCGAAGTGTTAAATCGGTTTTATGATTGTCTTCAGGAATTAAAGTTTCGCTTAAAAGGGCTATGGCATTGTCTAAATTTTTAATGACCGCGTCTACTACTACATTAAATGCTTCTGAAGCGGTAGTAGTTTTATGGGATTGAATATAAGTACCTAACGAAGCCGATGAAGATAATAAAGTATGGTTGAGCACAGTTAATTTATAGACTTGAGGCAGTTTTTTTTGTTTTGACTTAGGTTCTTGTGCCATTCTTTGAAAAGAGGCCATTAGGTTTCCAATTTCAATAAAAGCATTTTTTCTAGCCAATCGGTAGGATACAGGAATTGGACCTTTTTTATTGTACAAAATAGATATTTCTTTCAGGTATTTTTGATTGGCTTCGATTGATTTTTTTAAATAGAGAGGGATATTTAAAAATTCCCAAGAAGGCCATAAAAAATGATTAGCAACAAATGCTAAAATGGCTCCAACCAATGTATCTAAAATACGATATTGTATTACAGTCCCTATGTTTGGGGTCAAAATTCCGTATATAAATACAATATACATGGTAACAAACGTAGCGCTGATTTTATAATTGGTTTGTGTAAATGAAAATCCCAAAAGCATCGAAAGAATTGCAAAAACACTAATCAAAATGCTATTGTCAATCCAATATAGGATTCCAAAAGCAATAAATCCACCCAAAACAGTACCAAAAATTCTATGGAATGATCGCTTTTTGGTTAATCCGTAGCCTGGACGCATGATAACAACAATAGTTAGTAATATCCAATATACGTTTTGAAAAGGCACTATTTTTCCAATTAAAAAACCAACAAGAATGGTAAGTGTAAGTCGCAAAGAATGCCTAAAAAGAGTAGATGAAAAACTTAAATTCTCAATCCAAGTACTCCAAAGATAGTGTTGAGGAGTTAAAAATTTGTCTAAATCTTTGTCTTTTCCTTTAAGGTCTTCCGATAGAATTGCCAGCGAAAAGGCTCTTTCTACAATTTTTATTTTTTCAATTTGTTTTTCAGCATATTGAAGCATGGTGGTTAGCATGAAAACCCCTTCGGAAGCGGGAATTTTTCCTAAATCATTTTCATAATCTAAAATGGCTTGTTCTAAATCATGCAAGTTTTTAATTAAATTGTGTTTGGGAATGTATTTATTTTTATTTTTTACACTTTTGGATAATTGTTTTAAACTGGAAGCTAAATTATAAGCCAAGTTCTGATAAGTTAGTAGCACTTTAGGATGGTTGCTAAATTTTAAATGTAGCTTATTATGATCAAATGAGGTAGATAAGGCTAATTCTAATATTTCAACTAGGCAAACAAAAACGACCAACAATTTTCTGTTTTGATTGGAAGAGCCGGAGTTAATATGATTACCAATAAGCACTTCCCTAATATTTTCCCTAATGGTATTTATTTCTACCTGAAGATGCAATTGTTTTTCGATAATTGCTTTTTTATCAGCATTGGGCGACCAAAGATCACCTCTTAATTTTAAATATTTTGCAGTCAATTGAATGCAAGTTGTCATTTCTAACTCCACATAACGATAAGGACTTATGTAATGAAAAATAAGAGAAATTACCAAATAAAACAATCCGCCAAGCAGTATCAATAGCGAATGCTGAACCATAGGCCAACCAGTATTTATATGCGCAAAAGCTAATGAAACTGATAATAATGCTGAAAATGAAACTAATGTTGCCCGTTGTCCATAAACAGAAAGCATTGACAATAAAAAAATGAATAGCGCTAAGAAAGGATAAAATATCCAAGTGTAAGGATAGGTAATATTGATTAGTAAATTGGCCAATGAAACTAAAAATGCGGTAACTAAGACGCCGTTTATTTTATGTTTTGGACTACTGGGAATATCACTTGGGTAAGTAAAAAAAGCACCTAAAGCAATTGTGAATCCAATTTGAAAATGGCCAAAAAAAGAAAACAATAAAACAGGAATAACAGCAGCTATTGTTATTTTTAAAGCATTTGTAAAATAAGAGCTTCCAGTGAATTTTTGAATTTGATTAATCATATAATATAGATTCCCTACAAAGGTAATAAATGTGCCATTTGAATGCAGAATAATTTCTATTGATTTAAAACTAAATTTAATTAACACTCTCAGATAATGAATGTCTATTTTTTTACTATTTTTGCAGACTGAAATAAGGAGTAATCCCTCTTAATTTACAGCATATAATATTTAATACACCAATAATGATTTTACCAATTATAGGCTACGGCGACCCTGTTTTAAGAAAAGTAGGCGAAAATATCTCCGCAGAACATCCCAACTTAAAAGAAACGATAGCTAATATGTACGATACAATGTATAATGCATATGGTGTGGGATTGGCAGCACCACAGATAGGTTTAGCGCTACGTTTATTTGTCATTGATACAACTCCTTTTAGCGATGATGAAGATTTAGAAGATGCAAAACAAAAAGAGTTGAAAGGGTTTAAAAAAACCTTCATCAATGCGCGAATGATTAAAGAAGAAGGTGAAGAATGGAGTTTTAATGAAGGCTGTTTGAGTATTCCTGATGTTAGAGAAGATGTGTATAGAAACCCAACCATAACAATTGAGTACTGCGAAGAAGACTTTGTTATGAAAACAGAAGTTTTTGATGGTTTAATTGCAAGAGTAATTCAGCACGAATACGACCACATTGAAGGAATTTTATTTACAGATAAAATTTCATCACTTAAAAAAAGATTAATTCAAAAGAAATTAAAAAACATCCTTGAAGGAAAAACATTTCAAGAATACCGAATGAAATTTTTTGGTAAAAAAGGAAGATAATCCATCTTTGATTGTCTTTGTTGGTATGGTTTTTGGTTTTTAAAAGAAAAATAAAACAATTGAATTCTTAATAATAATTAAACAAGCATGAATTTAGAAAAAATATTAGCCATTTCTGGGAAACCAGGGTTATTTGTATTAAAAGTGCAAACACGTACTGGTTTTGTTGCAGAATCATTATTGGATGGAAAAAGAATTACAGTAAACTTAAAAAACAATGTGAGTTTATTGTCAGAAATTTCGATTTATACTTACGAAGGAGAGAAACCCTTAGCCGAAATCATGTCCAATATAGCTAAAAAAGAAGATAAAGGACAAGCGATTTCACATAAAGAAGACAATGCAACTTTAACAGCATATTTTAAAGAAATTTTGCCTGATTATGATGAAGAAAGAGTCTATCCATCTGATATTAAAAAAGTATTAAACTGGTATAATCTGCTTCAGAATAAAGGATTAGTTACTGATGAAGCTCCTGCAGCTCAAAGCCAAGAGGTGTCTGTAGTTGACGAAATCGAGGAGAAGCCTAAAAAAGCTAAAGCGAAAAAAGCATAAATAGTATGCTTTAAAATTATATTTTGTCCTGTTAAGATAATTTCTTGACAGGATTTTTTATTTTTACAAAAAACAAAAAAATGAATACCAAAGCACTTCAACTTCAGGCCTTCGAAAGACTATTATATATTATGGATGATTTGCGTGAAAAATGCCCTTGGGACAAAAAGCAAACCCTACAAAGTCTCCGACATTTGACGATAGAAGAAACCTATGAATTGGGAGATGCCATTTTGGATAACGACTTAAATGAAGTAAAAAAAGAATTAGGGGACTTATTATTGCATATTGTTTTTTATGCCAAAATAGGAAGCGAAACGAATGATTTTGATATAGCTGATGTATGCAATGAAATATCTGAAAAATTGATTCATCGCCATCCACATATTTATGGAGATGTTGAAGTTAAGGATGAGGAGGAAGTCAAACAAAATTGGGAAAAACTAAAACTCAAAGAAGGGAAAAAATCAGTATTGGAGGGAGTTCCTAAAAGTTTACCAGCATTGGTAAAAGCAAGTAGGATTCAGGATAAAGTAAAAGGAGTGGGTTTTGATTGGGAAGAATCACACCAAGTTTGGGATAAAGTGCAAGAGGAATTACAAGAATTACAAGTTGAAGTAGCAGCTGGAAATCAAGATAAAATGGAAGCTGAATTTGGGGATGTTCTATTTTCGATGATAAATTATGCTCGTTTTTTGAACATCAATCCAGAAGATGCTTTGGAACGTACTAATAAAAAATTCATCAAACGCTTTCAGTATTTAGAAAGTAAAGCTGGAGAACTCGGTAAACCTTTGATGGATATGACTTTGGCTGAAATGGATGTTTTTTGGGAAGAAGCGAAGCGACTTCCTAATAAATAGGAATTAATTACAAAAACCCAAAACCCAAAACCCAAAACCCAAAACCCAAAACCCAAAAAATCAATCAGCAATCTTTTTCAAACCATTAATATCTTTTAAAATAATTTTTTTACCAGACAATTCGATCAAGCCTATTTTATTAAATTCAGATAATAATCGGATACAACTTTCGGTAGCGGTACCAATCATACTTGCTAATTCTTCTCTTGATAATTGAATTTTTAAGGTGTTATCGTTATTTTTACCAAAGGTATTCAAAAGATACAACAAGGTTTCTGCCAGTCTTTCTTTTACCGTTTTTTGAGCTAGATTAACCATATGATCATCCGCCTCTTTAAGGTCTCCACAAATAGTTTTCATCACATTCATAGAAAACTGATTGTTTTTATCAAAGAATCCCATGACCTCACTTTTTGGAATGAAACAAACTTCCATATCTTCTAAAGCGATTGCACTTAAATTGACCGCTTCGTCACTAATCATAGAACGTTGCCCAAGTAATTCCCCTTTTTTGATTAATTTAACAATATGATCTTTGCCGTTTGGGCTCAATTTAGTCAATTTACAAACCCCATCTTTGATGCAATAAATACCATTGATTGTATCGCCTTCTTCAAAAATCACATCTCCTTTCTTAATGGTATGTGATGTTTTGCAATCCGAAAGCTTTACAAGTTCCTCTTTATTGAGCGCTTTCAAAGAACTGAATTCTCTAATGATGCATTGTTCGCATTTACTCATGATACAAGGGAGCTTAATTTGTGTCACAAATTTAAAAATTTATATGACAAATGTCATATTTTTAACTAATTGAATTAGCAACATTTGTAATAAGAAAAGGAGCATAGATTTATGGAAAGGCAAAACTGTTTTCATTGTGGTTTAGACATTCGTAAAAGGGAAGAAATTTTTTTCGAGAATAGGATTTTTTGTTGCAATGGCTGTAAAACGGTTTACGAAATTTTCAGTCTTAATGACATGACTTGTTATTACGATTTTCAAAATGCACCAGGAGCTAGTCCACAAGACAATAATGGTAAATATGATTTTTTAGACAATGAAAGTATCGTTTCAAAACTTTTGGAATTCCAAGAAACTGCTACAGCAATTGTTTCCCTTAATATTCCTCATATTCATTGTAGCTCGTGTATTTGGATTTTGGAAAATTTACAGCGTCTTCAAAAAGGAATAAACTATTCTCAGGTTAATTTTCCAGAAAAAAGCGTTCGAATTACCTATCATCCCGAAATGGTTTCTCTTAAGGAAATCGTGTATTTATTGCATTCGATTGGGTATGAGCCTTATATTAGTTTAGAGAATTATGAAACGGGTAAAAATAATGTGGATCGAAGTTTAACCTATAAACTTGGTGTTGCATTTTTCTGTTTCGGAAATATCATGTTGCTTTCCTTTCCAGAATATTTTGAAGTAAAAGAATATTGGTTAGATCAATATCGTGGTTTTTTTCGCTGGTTAATTTTTATTTTGTGTTTACCGAGTTTTATATATTCGGCAAGTGGTTATTATGTTTCGGCATACAAAAGTATCAAAGCCAAAATGCTGAATATTGATATTCCTATTGCTTTAGGGATTATCGTAATGTTTGTCCGAAGTACTGTAGATATTATCATGGACTACGGTTCTGGTTTTTTTGATAGCCTGACAGGTTTGATTTTCTTTATGCTTTTGGGAAAAATGTTTCAAATAAAGACCTATAGTTTTTTGAGTTTTGAAAGGGACTTTAAATCTTATTTCCCGATTGCCATTACCAAAATTAATGCGGATACATCCGAAGAAAGTATTCCTGTTTATGATATTAAAAAAGGCGATCGTTTATTAATCAGAAATCAAGAACTGATTCCCGCTGATGGTATTTTGATTGCTGAAAAAGCGGAGATCGATTATAGTTTTGTTACTGGAGAAGCAATTCCTATTTCTAAAAAATCGGGAGACAAGATTTTTGCTGGAGGAAAACAAATTGGAAAAGTCATAGAAATGGAAGTGCTGCAATCCGTTTCTCAAAGTTATTTAACACAATTGTGGAGTAATGATGTGTTTCAAAAAAGAGTAGAGCAAAAACACAAAACGATTACAGACCGTATTTCTCGTTATTTTACGCCTATATTGTTACTGATTGCTTTTGCTGGGTTTGGATTTTGGATTTTTATTGATGTCAATACTGCTTTTAATGTTTTTACGGCTGTACTTATTGTTGCTTGCCCTTGCGCTTTGGCTTTGACAGCTCCATTTACTACTGGAAATGTGTTGCGAATTTTTGGGAAGAAGAAATTCTACCTTAAAAATGCGCTCGTCATCGAACAACTGGCCAAAGTTGATACTTTAGTTTTTGATAAAACAGGAACAATTACCACCAATAAAAAATCAAATATTTCTTATGAAGGAAAGGTGTTTTCTAAAGATGATTTAATCGTGTTGAAAAATGTGCTTCGTGCTTCTAATCATCCTTTGAGCAGGATGTTATATGATTTTTTACCAGAAGCTAAAAAGATTCAAATAAACGATTTTGAAGAAATTTCGGGTAAAGGTATTCATGCTAAAACAGATACCTTAACAATCAAAATTGGTTCGTATGAATTTATTACCCAAATAGTTTCTTTGTCTTCTTCTGATTCAAATAAAGTAGCAGAAACAAATACTTGTGTTCATATTGAAATTAACGAAATATATTATGGTAAGTATATTTTTAATAATCAATATAGAAAAGGTTTAGCAGTACTTTTTGAAGATTTAATTCATACCTATCAAATCAAAGTTTTGTCGGGAGACAATGAAGGCGAGCGGGATACCTTAACCACACTTTTGCCAAAAGGAACAGAATTGATTTTCAATCAAAAACCAGAGCAAAAATTAGCTTTTATAGAAAACTTACAAAAAGAAGGCAAAAATGTGATGATGATTGGTGATGGGCTTAACGATGCTGGAGCTTTGGCACAAAGTAATGTAGGTATTTCAATTTCAGAAAACGTCAATGTTTTTTCACCAGCTTGCGATGCAATTTTGGATGCCGAGGAGTTTCAACGCTTGAATTATTTTTTAAAACTCTCTAAAAAATCCATTACAACTATCAAAATGAGCTTTGCATTGTCATTATTATACAACATAGTTGGATTGTCATTTGCCGTAACTGGAAATTTATTGCCACTGGTTGCTGCAATCATTATGCCTCTGAGTACCATAACAATAGTAAGTTTTGTGACAATTATGAGTAACTATTACGCTGGTAAAAAATAATAATTGTGGAGTTTTTTGTGTTAAAATTTTACTTAAATTTAACAAAATACTTCAATCATGATAAATATCATTTTTTTAAAGAACTTGTAAAAGTAATTTTGTTAACATAATTTTAAGACATGAGTGTTATCTATCTATTAATCTCTATTAGTATTGTTGTTGCCATAGGCTTTTTTATTGCTTTTATTAGAGCAGTGAAAACAGGCCAATATGATGATGATTATACACCATCGGTCAGAATATTATTTGACGATGAACTCAAAATTAATCAACCAAAATCAATACAAACAACAGAAGAAAAACAAATTTAATTATGGAAATGCAGCAATTTTATTATGACAACAAAATTGTAAAGAAATTCATTTATGCCACTATTGTTTTTGGTGTAGTTGGAATGGTAGTTGGGCTTTTGCTAGCTATTATGTTTCTTTTTCCAAACCTAACCGACGGTATTTCGTGGTTGAGTTTTGGTAGACTGAGACCTTTACACACCAATGCAGTTATTTTTGCCTTTGTAGGAAACGCAATGTTTGCTGGGGTTTATTATTCACTACAAAGATTATTAAAAGCCAGAATGTATAGTGATTTTTTAAGCAATCTAAACTTTTGGGGCTGGCAATTGATTATTGTTGCTGCAGCTATTTCGTTACCCTTAGGTTATAGTTCCTCAAAAGAATATGCTGAATTAGAATGGCCAATCGATATTGCAATTGCTTTAATTTGGGTTGTATTTGGTGTCAATATGATTGGAACTATGATTAAACGTAGAGAGCGGCATTTATATGTAGCTATTTGGTTTTACCTAGCTACGTTTGTTACAGTTGCTGTTTTGCATATTTTCAACAGTTTAGAATTACCTGTTTCCGCAATGAAAAGTTATTCGGTATATGCAGGCGTTCAAGATGCTTTAGTGCAGTGGTGGTATGGGCATAACGCAGTTGCCTTTTTCTTGACGACTCCATTTTTAGGGTTGATGTACTATTTTGTACCCAAAGCGGCTAATCGACCAGTATATTCTTATCGGCTTTCTATTATTCATTTTTGGTCTCTAATTTTTATTTATATATGGGCTGGGCCGCATCACTTATTGTATTCTGCACTGCCTAATTGGGCTCAGAATTTAGGAGTTGCCTTTTCAATTATGTTATTGGCGCCTTCTTGGGGAGGAATGATTAATGGACTTTTGACCCTAAGAGGTGTTTGGGACAAAGTGCGTGTGGAACCTGTTTTGAAGTTTTTTGTGGTAGCAATTACAGGATATGGGATGGCTACTTTTGAAGGCCCAATGTTATCGCTTAAAAATGTAAATGCTATTGCACATTATACAGATTGGATTATTGCACACGTTCATGTAGGCGCATTAGCTTGGAATGGATTTATGGCCTTTGGTATGATTTATTGGTTGATACCAAGAATGACAAAAAGTAGTTTGTATTCTGTTAAATTGGCTAATTTTCATTTTTGGATTGGTACTTTAGGAATTATTTTATACACACTTCCAATGTATGTTGCTGGTTTTTTGCAAGCTTCAATGTGGAAACAATTTAATCCTGATGGGACCTTAACTTATGGTAATTTTCTGGAAACAGTGACTCAGATTATGCCAATGTATTGGATGAGAGCTATTGGAGGAACTTTGTATTTAACAGGAATGTTGGTACTCGTTTATAATATTATTCAAACAATACGTCATGGTGCTACAATAGAAGACGAATTGGCCGAAGCTCCAGAATTAGTAAAAATTAGTTCGGGTCGAATCAAAGGCGAAAAATTTCATCCTTGGTTAGAACGAAAACCAATTCAATTAACAATTCTAGCTACTATTGCAATACTAATAGGAGGTGTTATACAAATTGTCCCTACTATTATGGTAAAATCTAATATTCCAACCATTGCAAGTGTTAAACCATATTCGCCATTAGAATTAGAAGGTCGCGATTTATACATTCGAGAAGGTTGTGTTGGTTGTCATTCTCAATCTGTCCGTCCTTTCCGTAGCGAAGTTGAACGTTACGGTCCACAAGCTAAAGCAGGTGAATTTGTGTATGACCATCCTTTTTTATGGGGTTCCAAACGTACAGGACCAGATTTATTAAGAGTAGGAGGAAAGTACAATGACAATTGGCATTTTAATCATTTCTGGAACCCACAACGTATTTCTGCAGGATCAATTATGCCAGGCTATAAATGGCTGTTTGATAATCAAGCGATGGATATTTCATTGACACAAAAGAAAATGAAAGCAATGGTAGCTTTGGGAGTACCATATACCGATGCTGAGGTTGCCAATGCTCAAAAAGATTTGAGAACACAAGCAATAGCTATTGAAGAAAGTTTAAAAAATGATCCTGATTTTGTAAAAAGCTATGAAGATAGCAAGAAGAAAGCAAAAGCTAGAGGCGATAAATTTGTTCCAATGAATGAAAGAGAAATTGTAGCTATGATTGCTTATATTCAAAGGTTAGGGACTGATATTAAAGTTAAAGAAAACAAATAATAAACGCCATGTTTGAACAAATAAAGCACAATATGGAGACCATTGCGGGAGTTGCAATATATCCAATACTATCATTGCTAATTTTCTTTTTGTTTTTTGTAGGTCTTGGTCTATGGGTTTTCTCATATAAGAAAGAAAAAATCGAAGAGATGAGCCAAATTCCATTGAACGACAATCAATCCGTATAATTTTTTAAAATTTAGAAAATGAAAAAAATAATTCCAGTATATATTAGAGTTCCGTTTCTCTTCTTTGCCATTTTTGCAGCAATGGAGTATTTTATTGATTCTGGAGACAAGCCTGCTTTTATAAAGTTTCCTATGGTTTCTGTTTTTCTGCTTGTTTTTCTGTTTCTTTTGATAGCTATCGAAATAGTAATAAGTGCAATTGATAGAATTATGTATCAGCTGCTTACGGAAGAACAAAAACTAAAGTTAGCTACAGAAAATGCCGTTCCCATTAAAGAAAGTCAATGGTATAAAAACCTGATTAAAAATTTAACAAAATCGGAACCCATCGAAAACGAAGGACAGCTTTTGTTAGACCATGATTATGATGGTATCAAAGAATTAGATAATAATTTGCCTCCTTGGTGGGTGTATTTGTTTTATGCTTGTATTGTTTTTGCTGTTGTTTACATGGTTCGTTTTGAAATTATGGGTGCAGATAATCAAGAAATGGAACTCAAAAAAGAAATGGCTCAAGCTAAAATTGAAGTAGCAGAATACATGAAAACAGCACCAGATTTGATGGACGAAAAAACAGTTGTTTTACTTACTGATGCAGAAGCTTTAGCTGAAGGTAAGACCATTTTTACTGAAAATTGTGCAGCTTGTCATCGAGCAGATGCAGGTGGACAAATCGGACCAAATTTAACGGATGACCATTGGATTTTGGGAGGGGGAATCAAAAACATATTTCATACTCTGGTAAATGGAGGCCGCGATGGAAAAGGAATGATTTCATGGAAAGGAACATTAAAACCCAAAGAAATGCAAAAAGTAGCCAGTTATGTTATATCCTTAAAAGGTAGTAATCCAATAGACCCCAAAGCGCCCGATGGTGAAATATGGGTTGACGATACCGCAGCTGCTAAATAAAAATAAAAGACTATCTGTTTTATAAAGGTAGTCTTTAAAATAAAACAACAAATGTCAACAATACCAGACGACGCTTTCAGAGATACCATAGGAACAATTGATGAAGAGGGAAATAGAAAATTTATTTTTCCAAAAAAACCTTCAGGAAAATTCTATGAGTATAGAAAATGGGTTAGTTATTTTTTATTGATCATCCTCGTTGCCAATCCCTTTGTAAAGGTTAACGGCAATCAGTTTATGATGTTCAATGTTATGGAACGTCGTTTTAATATTTTTGGATTTCCATTTTGGCCTCAAGATTTTTATTTGTTTGTGCTTTTCATGATTGTAGGCGTTGTTTTTGTAATTCTTTTCACTGTAATTTTTGGGCGTATTTTTTGTGGTTGGGTTTGTCCACAAACGATTTTTCTAGAAATGGTTTTTCGTAGAATCGAATATTGGATTGAAGGAGATAGAGGCGCTCAAATTCGATTAAGCAAACAAGCTTGGGATTCCGAGAAAATCAGAAAGAAAGGAATTAAGTGGACCCTTTTTTTAATTATATCCTTTTTTATAGCTAACGTCTTTTTGGCTTATCTGATTGGTAGCGACCAATTGTTTCGCATGATGGAAGAATCTCCTTCTAATAATTGGAGTACATTAGTAGCTTTATTCATTTTTACAGCTGTTTTTTATTTTATTTTTGTTTGGTTTAGAGAACAAGTATGCATTATTGCTTGTCCTTACGGAAGATTGCAAGGTGTTTTATTGGATAATAAATCCATAAATGTAGCCTATGATTTTGTTCGTGGTGAAAAAGAATTGGGCAGAGCCAAATTCAACAAACAAGAAGATAGGTCTCTAACAGCTAAAGGAGATTGTATCGACTGTAAACAATGTGTACACGTTTGCCCAACAGGAATTGATATCAGAAACGGAACACAATTAGAATGTGTAAATTGTACCGCTTGTATTGACGAATGTGATACCATCATGGAAAGCGTAGGATTACCTTTGGGCTTAATTAGATATGCATCAGAAGATGAAATTGAGAAAAAAGCTAAGTTCAAGTTTACTACTAGAATGAAAGGCTATTCTGCGGTCCTGATTATCTTAATTGGAATTTTAATTGGTATGCTTTTTTTAAGAACTGAAGTTGAAGTCTCTATTTTAAGACTACCAGGTCAATTGTACCAACACAAAGGAGAAAATATAAGTAACATATACACTTTTAAAATTATTAATAAAACCAATGAAGATTTAGAAGATGTGCATTTTAAGCTTATTGGAGTAAAAGGAATCTTAAAAGTAGTTGGGAATGAAGATTTTAAAGTGCCTAAACAAGGAATCTATAAGGGCACATTATTTATTGAAATCAATCAATATGGTTTAGACAGCGATATGACTAAATTACAAATAGAGGTTTATAATAAAGAACAGAAAATCGAAACCAATACTACCAATTTCTTAAGTCCCAGAAGTTTTGATTAAAGGTACTTTTTATAAAAAAACTTGGGTTGGTGTAACTAGTATATAAAAAACTAAAAAAACAATAATTTGGAACATTTAAATGCACCTGAAAAAGCTTCATCAGATACTTTTAGAATCAATTGGGGAACTGGAATTGTAATTGCTTTTGTCCTTTTTATAGGCTTTATTATGTATTTCGTTCTTACAGTTCAATCCAATTCAAAATATGACAATGAATTAGTAGTTGAAGAATATTACAAACACGATGCCCATTTTGGAGATGAAATGATACGAATCCAGAATGCTCATGATTTAAAACAAAAACCATCTATTGCATACA
>CANEXR010000018.1 GCA_947443815.1 Flavobacteriaceae bacterium
CAAAAAAACTACCTTTGCAAACAAAAAAAGGTATGTTAGAAATAGACTTTAGAGAAATCATAACCGTTGGGATGGTTCTTTTTGCTGTAATTGATATTGTAGGTACTATTCCTATTATAGTTGATTTGAGAGCCAAACACGGCCATATTGAATCTGAAAAAGCTTCTATTGTAGCTGGGATCATAATGATTGTCTTTTTATTTATTGGCGAAGAATTTTTGAGTTTAATTGGCATTGATGTACATTCCTTTGCGGTAGCTGGATCCTTCGTATTATTCTTTTTGGCTTTAGAAATGATTTTAGGAATTCGGATTTATCGTGACGAAGAAGCCAGTTCTGCCTCCATAGTTCCGCTCGCTTTCCCTTTGATTGCTGGTGCTGGAACAATGACCACTTTACTTTCGCTACGCTCTCAATTTCACACTATCAATATTGTTATTGCAATTATTCTGAACATCATTTTAGTTTATATTGTTTTGAAATCTTCTTCAAAACTCGAAAAAATGTTGGGAAAAAATGGTCTTGGAGTAATTCGCAAGGCTTTTGGCGTGGTTCTTCTTGCAATAGCTGTTAAATTATTCGCTGCTAATGTTAAAGGTTTGTTTGTCTAAAATAAATTTTTATAAATTTACCCCGATGTATGTTATTAAATCGTTTTGATTCTTTGGGAATCTGCTCTATTAGCTGGTTCTAGAAAATTATTCGTTTATACTATTAATAAATAAAAAATCATCTTATGAAAATTTTTACCGGCGTTTTGGTTTTTTTAGCATTGGCATTGATTGTATTCAACATTACGCTTCTTGATTTCAAAAATCCATTTCAAGGAGATAGCGCAGTTGCTTTTATTGGTATTGCCGCTTCATTTTGTGCCGTTTTAATCCTTCTTATTTTTAGAATGTCTAAAAAAATTGAAGAGAAAATGAACGATAAAATTTAAGGAATGTTTGATGTTTTACTACTTGGCGGTGGTGTTTCAGGAATGTCTTGTGCTCTTGTTTTAGGCTCTGCAAAAAACAAATCTTTTGCTTCAGATAAAAAAATCGGAATACTTACCCATCAAAAAAATTCTTCCTTACAAGAAGCTTTATTTAATAATGCTTATGGAATTGCAGCGGGCAAATTAGGTGCTGAATTACTTACCGAAAGCACGCAGCATTTGTCTGATCTTTATCCTCATATTCAACAAATTCCCGATGAAAAAGTGCTAAAAATAGAAGGTACTTTCCCTAATTTTTGTGTCATTACCAATAAAAATTCCTATTCTACTAAAATGATCGTTATCGGAATTGGATCCGCCAATACTTTTTCTGTTGAAGGTTTAATGGCGTATGTGACGCCTCATCAAAAAGCGCTTCCTGAAAAACAACGCATCCAATTACAAAATCATGACCATAAAGTTACAGATGGAATTTATGTTATTGGTACTTTAGCTGGATGGAGAAGCCAACTTGCCATTGCTGCTGGTAGTGGTGCCGCAGTAGCAACTGATATTCTTACTTTATGGAATAATGGTGTCCAAACGCATGCTCATGATAGTATTAGGTAATACTACTACCTTTTTCTTGAAATGCTAATGCCCTATTTTAGCTTTTTTTTAATGCTAATTTAACCATTGCATCTTCTTTTACTATAATTTCATAATAGTACTTTTCACCATACAATTGTCGAGCAAATTCAGCGGCAATATACCTTTTTACAAGAGGTTTATTCTGATCAAATTTTAAATCCAAACCGTTTTCAAAAACATACTTTTGAAACAAATTAAAATACAAATCTGTCGCATTTATTTTAACTTCAAACTGACCAAAAGTCAATCCTTTAAAAACATTTCTGTTTTTATCTAATTGCTCAAATACAAAATGTCCTACAACCCCAGATTGCAAAAAATAGGCTGTTTTTTCGTTTCCATGTTCGACTTCGAGTGGTACAAAAACATCGGGCACAATTCCACCACCACCATAAACAATCTTTCCTTTTGGGGTTTTAAACTTTAAACTATCCACTACTTTAATGCTGTCTTTCTCATATAATTCTCCATTTGTAAAACGAGAATCAGATTCCTTAAAATAATTTTCATTCCCTTTTGAATACGGTTTCTGAATCGAACGTCCCGTGGGAGTATAATACCGTGCAATGGTCAATCGAACTGCTGATCCATCTTGAAAATCCATTTGGCGTTGTACCAAACCCTTGCCAAAAGAACGGCGTCCTACAATAATCCCTCTGTCATTATCTTGAAGTGCACCTGCCAAAATTTCGCTCGCTGAAGCACTGTTTTCATTGATAAGCACAACTACTTTTCCTTGTTCAAAACTCCCTCCAGCTGTTGCAAATGTTTGGTCTATTTTGCCTTTTTTATTTTTGGTAAAAACAATAAGTTGCTTGTCTTTTAATAGCTCATCTGCAATAGCAATGGCTTCTTCCATGTATCCGCCTCCATTATCTCTAAGGTCAATAAAAAGTGATTTTGCACCTTGTTTTTTTAATTTTTCCAAGCCTGTTTTAAATTCTTCATAGGTAGTTTCCGCAAATCGATTCAATTTCAGATACCCTGTAGTTGGATTTAAAAGCAATGCTACATCAACGCTTTTCAACGGAATAACATCTCTCCTTATTTTTAATTTTAATTTTTTTTGTTCTGATTTTCTGTAAACTGTCACCTCAATTTCAGACCCAACTGTTCCTTTTAATTTTGAAAACAAACTATCAGAAGGTAATTTACGTCCAAATAGTTTTGTTTTATCAGCATACAAAATTCGGTCTCCAGCTTTGATTCCCGCTTTTGCCGAAGGTCCGTTATCTACTGGTTTTATTACAGTGACTGAATCATTATACATGTAAAAATTAATTCCTATCCCTACAAAATTTCCTTTCATATTTTCGGCAACTTGTGCTTGTTCCAAGGGTGGAATATAAACAGAATGCGGATCGAGTTGTCCTAAAATATGGTCTACGGTACGGTTTACAATCGAATCTGTGTTTACACTATCAACATATTCATTATCAATAAAATCGATAAGCTTATTGAGCTTGTTCTTGGAGTTGTTTTTTGCTAAAAAATGATTTTGATTGGGAAAATCCAACATACCCCCAAGAAGGATTCCAACTGCAAATGTTGTTCCTATAATGATGGGTAAATATTTTATATTAAATTTCATTTATTCTTCTAATACAGGAATATGTTCAACCTCAACACCAGCTTTAATTAAAAATTGAATTCCTGAATCGTCTCTATATCCATTATAATAAACCACTCTTTTTATACCTGATTGATGGATTAATTTACTGCATTCCTTACAAGGTGATAGGGTGATATATAAAGTAGCACCTTCACAAGATTGGGTAGAGCGAGCCACTTTTAGGATAGCATTTGCTTCAGCGTGCAAAACATCCCAACGTGTTAATCCTTCCTCATCTTCACAGCAGTTTTCAAAGCCAGATGGCGTCCCATTATATCCATCCGAAATAATCATTCGATCTTTTACAATAATTGCTCCAACTTGTTTTCGTTTGCAATAAGACAAAAGACTCCATTCCTTTGCTATTCTAAGATAGGCTTTATCGTATTTATTCAATTTTTTTTTGTTCATTTTTTTATCTGTTCCAAATTTCACTTTCAATAATCATTGGTAAAACTACACCTATTATAAAGGCAGACATTACCAAAGTCCAATCTCTTTTCGAAAATCGAAAAACAGTTTGAACAATATAAGACAATATCAAAACTACAAAGACCACTACAATTTGAGCAGATTCAATCCCTAATGCAAATTCTGATAAAGGTATTAATTTTGAATTAGCACTACCTCCAAGTATGGTTTTAAAATAATTAGAAAATCCTAATCCATGAATAATTCCGAAAAACAAGGTTATAAAAAACACTAGGTTAATACTGTCTTTTTTACTTGATTTACCAGCCGTAAAAAGGGCATACAAACTTGTAATTAAAATAGTTATCGGAATCAACAATTCAACAATATTAACTTTTATAGCCACAATATTATATACTGATAATAACAAAGCTGTAGTATGTCCAATAGTAAAAAGGGATACTAAAAGAAAAATTCGTTTCCAATCATTGAAAGAAAACGGCACAGTCAAAGCAATTAAAAACAAAACATGATCATAGGCATGAATATCCAATACATGCTTTAATCCAATTTGAAAGTAAATCCAAAATTCCGACATAGGTACATTTATTAAATTGATTAAGGGGCTGTAAACTTACGATTAATTTTGAAAAGGGTGATTTTGGATCAAATAAATCATTTGTTAAAACTGCTTATTTAACACTCAAATTTAGTAGGAAATTTGAAGTTATTATTTAAAAAATAAGTATCTTTATACTATAAAAACTAATTATTATGTCATTTTCAGATTTATTCGATAGCGAATTCAAACAAAGAAATAAAGGTCATTTTTCGGCTATTGTGCGTGTTGCTTTAGCAGATGGAAAATCTACTTCAGAAGAAAAAGCTTTTTTAGACAAACTAGCCATACACCTCGAGATTATCCCTTCAGAATATGAGGAAATTATAGCAAATCCTTTAAAGTACCCTATCAATCCACCCTATTTACATGTGGAACGATTAGAGCGCTTATATGATTTGGGTAGAATTGTACATGTTGATCATCATTTGGGAGATATTCAAGAAAAAATGTTAGTAAAATTTGGACTCGCATTAGGTTTTACGCCAGGCAATGTAAATTATATTGTTGACAAGGCCTTAGCTCTGATTGACAAAAAAGTAGATTTAGATACCTTTATTTATGAAATGAAAAACATGAATAAATAATTTAAAAAAAGCTCCTTGAAAATTTCTGAGGAGCTTTTTTAATTGTACTATTTATTGTGCTTTATGCATAAAATCTTCCGCTTTTTTGACCATATTATAGCTTCCGCAAAAGAACGGAACACGCTCGTGTAATTCTGTAGGTTGAATTTCCATTATTCTATCAAATCCATTAGAAGCCCTACCTCCTGCCTGTTCTGCAATAAAAGCCATCGGATTACATTCGTACAACAATCTTAATTTCCCTTTTGGCGCTTTTGAACTTGTAGGATATAAATAAATACCGCCTTTAATCATATTGCGATGAAAATCGGAAACCAAACTTCCAATATAGCGCGAAGTATAAGGCCTGTCCTCTTCTTCCAACTGACAATATTTAATATAATTTTTCACTCCTTGCGGGAAATGAACATAATTCCCTTCGTTAATGGAGTAAATAGTTCCGTTTTGAGGAAATTTCATTTTAGGATGTGACAAATAAAATGTACCAATTGCAGGGTTTAATGTAAACCCATTAACGCCATGACCTGTAGTGTAAACTAACATGGTCGAAGTTCCATAAATAACATAGCCAGCCGCAACTTGATTAACTCCAGGCTGCAAAAAATCTGCTAAAGTAACCGGTGTTCCTATTGGAGTGATGCGTCTGTAAACCGAAAAAATTGTTCCTACCGAAACATTCACATCAATGTTTGAAGAACCGTCCAAAGGATCCATCAATACTACATATTTATTATTATGACTATTATCAGAACCTTGAACTGTGATAAAATCATCATTTTCTTCGGATGCAATTCCGCATACAATTTCACGATTAATTAACGTTTGAATAAAAATTTCATTAGCATAAACGTCTAATTTTTGTTGGTCTTCACCTTGGATGTTTTGTTCTCCGGCAGCACCGACTATGTCTACCAATCCTGCTTTGTTTACTTTATAATTGACCACTTTTGCGGCCAATCGGATGGAGTTGATAATTCGGGATAATTCGCCTGACGAATATTGAAAAGCATTTTGATTTTCGATGATAAATTCACCTAATGTTTTGTTGCGTTCTTTCATTACGAAATCGTTGTAGTTGTTATAAGTCACAAATATCGGTTTTTTTGTGAAAACAATTTCAATCCTATTTATTTACTTTGTCAGTATTGTATATTTGCTGAGAAAATTGTTGAATTTTGAATAAAAAATGCTTTATTTTGAGCAATTCAATAATGAAAAATAAGATTTTATGAATATACGAAAAGGAAATCAAGATGACATGCAAGCCGTTTTGGGGCTTATTCAAGAGTTAGCCGATTTTGAAAAAGAGCCTGATGCCGTTCTTATAACTGAAGCAGATTTAGTTCGAGATGGTTTTGGTACAAATCCTTTATTTCAGGTTTTTGTTGCCGAAGTGGAGTCTGAAATTGTCGGTATAGCATTGTATTATTACCGGTACTCGACTTGGAAAGGAAAAACCATTCATTTAGAAGATTTGGTTGTAAAAGATAAAATGCGCGGGACAGGATTGGGTTATGCTTTATATTCTGAAATTATTAAACAAGCCAAAAAAGATAATGTTCGCAGAATTGACTGGAATGTATTGGATTGGAACACTACAGCCATCCAATTTTATGAAAATTCAGGCGCCAAAGTACTCGATGAATGGAGAGTAGCACAAATGGACGAAGCGGGAATTAACTATTTTGTCGAAAATAAATTAAAATAAAAATATTCGATTTTATTTCAAAATAATCTTTTGAAATCTGAAATCTGAAATCTGAAATTAACATGAGAGTATTCAAATTTGGAGGTGCTTCCGTAAAAGACGCCGATGGAATTAAAAACGTATATGACGTTTTACAAAAAGTAGGTTATGAAGATGTATTATTAGTGGTTTCCGCGATGGGGAAAACCACAAATGCATTGGAGTTAGTTATAAAAAACTATTTCGAAAAATCAACAGAATTAAATGCCTCTGTTCAAGAAGTAAAAAAATACCACAATCAAATTTTATTGGATTTGTTTGAAGAGGACAAAAATGCCGTTTTTACTGCTGTAAATGCACAATTTTCTGATTTAGAGTATTTTTTAGCCCATAACAAATCCCCAAATTATAATTTTGTTTACGATCAAATCGTAAGTTATGGCGAATTGATTTCGACTACCATCTTGACTCACTTCATGAATTTTATGGGTATAAAAACCCAATGGATAGACGTTCGTAATTTTATAAAAACCAATGCTAATTATAGAGATGCAGAAGTAGATTGGGAATTGACTCAGAAAAATATTTCCAAAAACGTAAAACGAAAAATATTAAACATTACACAAGGATTCTTGGGTTCAGATGAAAATAATTTTACAACCACATTAGGTCGTGAAGGTTCTGATTATACCGCTGCAATTTTTGCCTATTGCTTAAATGCTGAAAGTGTAACTATTTGGAAAGATGTTCCTGGCGTAATGAATGCTGACCCTCGTTATTTTGAAAACGCTAGCTTATTGAATCAAATTTCTTATCGTGAAGCTATCGAGTTGGCTTTTTATGGCGCAACTGTTATTCACCCAAAAACGCTTCAACCCTTACAAAAAAAAGAAATTCCATTGTATGTAAAATCTTTTATCAACCCAATGCTCAAAGGAAGTAGTGTAGCTAAAGGAGTTGATTTAGAGCCTTATTTACCTTGTTTTATTGTTAAAAGAAACCAACTCTTAATATCCCTTTCGTCTATTGATTTTTCTTTTATAATGGAAGAAAACATTAGCGAAATCTTTGCTCTTTTTCACGAATTCAAAATCAAAGTAAACTTAATTCAAAATTCTGCCATCAGTTTTTCAGTATGTGTAGAAGATAAATTTGATAATTTCAATGAATTGAATGCTATTTTGTCTAAAAAATTCAAAGTAGATTATGACGAAAATGTCACTTTATATACCATTCGCCATTTTAATGATAATGCGGCACAAACCGTTGAAGAAAACAAAGTCGTTTTATTGAAACAAGTGAGTCGCGAAACCATGCAAGTAGTGACCAAAGAATAGGTTACAAAGATTGTTAATTTAATAAAAGGAAGTCCTATTAGCTTCCTTTTTTTATACCTATTAAAACCAAAAGTTTCCACCTTGGAATTTCCCGATTATAAATACTACATTTGAAACTTTGGAGTTATAGTATTTATGTTGAAAAAATTACTTTTTTGGATTGTAATCGGTTTTTTTTCTGGGCTTCAGGCGCAGGAAAACAATACGCTGTATCAAACCAAAAAAATTCCTGTTACTAAAGACAGCATTCGACTTGAAAACAACAGCATTAATTCCCGTTTTTTCAAATTACTTGATGCCAAAAAAAATCCAATTGACTCCACATATTACACTATAAATTTCCAAAAAGGAATCTTACTTTTAAAAGAAAAAGCAATTTTTGAGGCAGATTCTATTACCGTTCAGTATTTAAAACTTCCTGATTTTTTAACTAAAGAATATCGAATTTATGACCCTAGCCAGGTCGTGAGTAACAAAGCTTCCTTGCAAGAATTATATCAAATTCGACCGAATCCTATTAAAAAAAACATTCCCTTTGATGGTCTAAATACCTCAGGAAGCATTACGCGCGGCGCCACTATTGGCAACAATCAAAATACTACATTAAATTCTAATTTAGATTTACAAATCACAGGTAAAATTTCAGAAAAAGTCAGTTTAAGCGCCTCAATACAAGACAGTAATATCCCGTTACAAGATGGCGGATATTCCCAAAAACTAGATCAGTTTGACAATATATTCATGGAATTATTCAGTGAAGATTGGAATATTCGAGCCGGAGATGTTTTTCTAGAAAACAAAAAAAGTCAATTTCTTACTTTCAACAAAAAGGTTCAAGGTTTGTCTACTAATTTTGATTTTGGTACAGAAAATAATAGTACTTCTATTTTTACTTCTGTGGCTTTAGTGAAAGGACAATATGCCAAAAGTAGCTTCATTGGACAAGAGGGCAATCAAGGCCCTTATAAATTAAAAGGACAAAATGGAGAATTATATGTCCTAGTCATTTCTGGATCTGAACGTGTTTATGTGAACGGTGTTTTGTTAAAACGCGGAGAGAATAATGATTATACTATTGATTATAATGCTGGAGAAATTGTTTTTACCCCTTTGTATACCATAAATTCCGAAATGCGTATTACGATAGAATACCAATATTCCGACAGGAATTACACTCGATTTGTGACCTATGCTGGTGCTACTCATGAAAGTAAAAAATGGAGTTTTAGCGGCTATTTATACTCTGAAAGTGATTTGAAAAACCAACCGTTACAACAAAATCTTTCCGAGGAACAAGTGCAAATTTTAGTAAATGCAGGAAACAATAAAGACTTAATGGTGGCGCCATCAGCTTATGAAGATTCCTATTCAGACAATAAAGTACTTTATAAAAAGACTTTGATTAATGGCATTGAAGTTTTTGAATATTCAAATAATTCCGAAAATGTATTGTACAATGTTAGATTCAGTTTAGTTGGGGCTAATGATGGAAATTACATCTTGACAAATAATGTTGCAATAAGCCGAATTTATGAATATATAGCGCCTATAAATGGTATTCCACAAGGAAACTACGCGCCTATTATACAATTAGTAGCGCCCACAAAAGTTCAAGTAGCCACTTTTTTAGGAAAATACAAACCAACTGAAAAAACAGCAGTTGATTTTGAAATCGGTGTAAGCAACAACGATAAAAATTTATTTTCTACCCTAGATGATGAAAATAATAAAGGATTAGCTGGAAAATTAAATATTAAACAACGTTTATTCTCCAAAAAATGGAATGTAGATGCTTTTGCTAATTATCAATTTGTAAAAGAAAATTTTGCTTCAGTAGAACGCCTTTATAGTATCGAATTTAATCGAGATTGGAATATAGAAACTACTACAACTGGAAATCAAAGTTTCCTAAATTCCGGTTTGAATTTTCAACTAAATCCAAAAAAAAATACAAATAACATTGGATTGATTACCTATCAATTTGAAAAACTAGACTTTGCCGAAAATTTTTCAGGTTCTAGACATAGTCTAAACGGAATCGTAAAAATGAATCATTGGTCTCTTCAAAACCAAGGGAGTTTCTTAAAAAGTGACGCTACAACTTCTACTTCAAAATTCATTCGGAATCAATCGCAATTGCGATTTCATTTTGATAAAAATTGGATTGGAAGCCGTTTGCGAGTAGAGGACAACGAAGGAAGAAACAAAACAACCAACCAATTTTCAGCATTAAGTCAAAAATTTTCGGAATATGGTTTTTTTGCGGGACGTGGTGATAGCACAAAGGTTTTTGTAGAATTAGGGTTTTTAAAAAGAAACAATGACAGTCTGCAAAACGGTCTGCTTCAACGGGTGAATGGTTCCCATACTTTTATTTTAAAATCAAAAGTATTTCAAACCAAAAAAAGTGATTTGTCGATTAATATGAATTATCGCAATTTTAATTTTGTAGAGGCAACCAAACCAAAAGAATCCTCTTTGAATTCGAGAATACTATATAATGATCGTTTTTTTAATCAATTCATTCAAATTGCTACAGTTTACGAAACCAATTCAGGGACCATTCCACAACAAGAATTCACCTACCTAGAAGTTCCAGCTGGGCAAGGAGTGTATACCTGGAATGATTATAATGGAAATGGCATTCAAGAATTGCAAGAGTTTGAAGTGGCACCCTTTATTGACCAAGCCAAATACATTCGTGTCTTTTTGCCCAACCGAATTTACATTAAAACCAATCAAAATAAGTTCTCACAATCCGTTATTATAAATCCAAATCAATGGCAAAATGAAAAAGGTATAAAAAAAGCACTTTCTTATTTTTATAACCAAACCTCATTTATTATTGACCGAAAAATAAAGAACGATGGAGATTCATTTGATTTAAATCCTTTTACATCTAGTCAAAAAAATGTCTTGGGTCTCAATTCTAGCCTCCGAAACAGTTTGTTTTATAATCGAGGAAAACAAGACCATTCCGTTACCTATACCTATCTCGAAAATAGGTCAAAAAGCTTACTATCAATAGGTTCACAAGAAGCTATAAACATTTCACATCAAGTACAATACCTGCATTTGTATAAAAAAAGCTGGCAATTCGGCTTTTTTTCCAAAACCATAAAAACAACTATTAATTCTGAGAATTTTCCTGAAAAAAATTATGCAATCAATGGGTATCTTTTAGGCCCAAAAATTAGTTATTTGTTTTCAAAAAATACAAGTTGGGATGTTTTTTATGAATTTCAGAACAAAGAAAACCAAATTGGAAATTCCGAAAAATTACTTCAAAATAGATTTGGCACTTCCTTCTCATATGCAGGGGACAAAAAAATTACGCTTAACGGAGAAATCTCATTTTATCAAAATAAATTCACTGGAAATGAATTTTCATCCGTAGGATTTCAAATGCTTGAAGGGTTACAAACGGGGCAAAATTTTACTTGGAGATTGCTTTTGCAAAAAAATCTGACGCAATTTTTAGATATAAATTTAAATTATCAAGGTCGAAAAAGTGAATCAAGTCAAACCATCCACACAGGAAATGTACAATTAAGAGCTTATTTTTAGCATTCCATTTCAATAAACAAAAAATAATTCTTAATTTTATTTCAATTAAAAATATAAAAATCAAAACATTATGAAAAAATTATTGCTCTTAAGCTTCCTTATCGCTTTTTCAAATAGCTTTTTTGCTCAAGAAACTGCAGCGAAGAAAAAAACAAAAGTAACAACTGAAAAAGTATCAAAAGAGGCGAAAGCATCCAAAGAAAAAGAAGAAGCGAAAGCGAAATCAAAAGTTGCTGAAAAAAAATCAAAAACTTCAAAAACAGCAGCGAACAAATTAGATGCGAAAGTAAAGGAAGAATCGGCTCAAGGAAAAGCAAAATCTAATGTAAATAAGATGGATGCTAAAGTTAAAGACGAAGGAAAAAAAGCAGCAAATAAAAGTGAGAAAATAAAAGAAACTACTGAAAAAGCTCCAAAAGTAGCTGATAAAGTTACGGGGACCTACAATGGCAAAAAAGTATATACGGGTCCAAAAGGTGGCAAATATTACATCAACAAAAACGGAAACAAAACCTATATCCAAGATTAATCTGATTCTGCTTAATGCTAAAAGAGGCTGTTCAAAAATGGACAGCCTCTTTTTATTTTAACAATTAGTGCTGTACCTTTACAGCCAATAAATTAATAGTTTGGTAATCTGTCAGCAATACAAAACCATTTTTCAATTCCTAACTTTCAAATTTAAATAACGAAAATACGTATCGCCAAATGAATTTGAACACCAATAACAAAACTATTTTAATTGCTCCCTTAAATTGGGGTCTCGGTCATGCTACACGCTGTATCCCAATAATAAAGGCATTACAAGAAAACAATTACATTCCGATTATAGCTTCAGATGGAATTGCGTTAGATTTATTAAAAAAAGAATTTCCATATCTTCAAACTTTAGAATTACCTTCTTATCATATCGAATACGCTAAAAACGGAAAAGATTTTAAATGGAAATTATTGAAAAATTGTCCCAAAATTATCGAGGCAATTTTAGAGGAGAAAAAAATAGTCAACAAATGGATTGAAAAACACAAAATAAAAGGAATCATTTCAGACAACCGATTGGGCGTTTTTAGCAAAAAAGTACCTTCTGTATTTATAACACATCAATTGAATGTTTTGACAGGTAATACTACTTGGATTACAAGTATGCTCCATCAAAATATTATAAAAAAATATAAAGAATGCTGGGTTCCAGATCTTGAAAACGGCATCAATTTAAGCGGTAAATTAGGCCATTTGAAGAAAGTCGATTTCAAAATTAAATATATCGGCCCATTGAGTAGAATGCATAAAAAAGAAACCCCAATTCTGTACGACTTAATGGTAATACTATCTGGACCAGAGCCACAAAGAGGCCTTTTGGAAAATAAATTAAAAGAAGAAGTATTACGCTATAAAGGCAAGGTTATTTTCATAAAGGGCATTGTTGAAAAAGAGCAAAAGACCGAACTAATAGCAAATGTTACTTTTTATAACTTTATGAATAGTCGCCAATTAGAACATGTTTTTAATGAAAGTAAAATTGTATTGTGTCGTTCAGGCTATACAACCATTATGGACTTGGTACAACTTAAGAAAAAAGCGTTTTTTATCCCAACACCAGGACAATATGAGCAAGAATATT
This sequence comes from Flavobacteriaceae bacterium, assembly GCA_947443815.1. Lineage (GTDB taxonomy): Bacteria > Bacteroidota > Bacteroidia > Flavobacteriales > Flavobacteriaceae > Flavobacterium. The sequence continues at coordinate 13,012 of CANEXR010000018.1, forward strand.
TAGCCAAAAAACTATCTGATGAAAAGAGAGTTCCTTTTGCATCCCAAGAGGATTTTAAAATCGAAGATTTGAAGACAGTTGATTTATATACCGGATTGCCGCATTTAGACAACCAAATCAATTGGGAGAGTATATTTGAAGTTTTCAATAAAACAAAAAAAGCACTAACTTTATAAAAAATTAGTGCTTTTATTATTTAATAAATCTATTTTATTATTCTAAATTTTTATCTTCAAATTTTTCATGCTTAATGATTTTGGCATTAATCATGAAATAAACATACTCCGCTATATTAGTACAATGTTCTGAAACTCGTTCCAAATGTTTCAATACAATGACAAGATTTGTTCCTGAAACTACAACTTTTGAGTTCGTTTTCATTTCATTGATAATAGCATGTATTGCTTCGTCACATTTGTTTTTGATAGTTTTATTTAGAACAAATATCTCCCCGATAGTGCTTTCTTCTCTTGTCAAAAAACATTCATTGGTTTTTATATTCACTAATTCTACTTGTCTAGCAAGATCGGCAATATTAAATTTTGCAATCAAATCATGTTTGTCTTTGATGCTTTTGGTCTTTTTGATGATGCTGATGGACAAATCTCCTATACGCTCAATCTCATTACTGATTTGCATAGCTGACATTATAAAGCGTAAATCAGAAGCTACTGGTTGTTGCAAAGCAAAAATACTTTGACAAATTTCATCTATTTTTACGTCTAACTTATCTATTTTCTGTTCTGTTTTCTTTACCTCTTTTCCTTCAGAGACTGGTTCTGACAACAATGCATTTACAGATTCACTTACTTGATTTTCAGCAAGTTTTCCTATTTTTATAATTACATTTTTCAGTTTTTCTAATTCTATTTCAAAATGTGTCATCCTATATTTTTTTTTAGTATTTAAGATTAAAAGCACCAACCTTATAGCGCACAAAGCACTATTTTAATTGTGCATTTATCCAAATCTACCAGTGATATAATCTTCTGTTTGTTTTTTCTCTGGTTTGGTAAAAATAGTATTTGTTTTTCCCATTTCAATCAATTCACCCATATAAAAAAATGCGGTATGATCGCTTGTTCTTGCGGCTTGCTGCATATTATGTGTAACAATTATAATGGTATACTGTTCTTTTAGTTCATGAACCAATTCCTCGATTTTAGAGGTAGATATTGGATCCAAAGCACTTGCAGGCTCATCCATAAGAATAATATCTGGACTTACCGCCAAAGTTCTAGCAATACACAACCGTTGTTGTTGTCCTCCAGAAAGCCCCATAGCAGAATCATCTAAACGGTCTTTCAACTCATCCCAAATAGCTGCTTGGCGCAAGGATACTTCAACAATTTCATCCAATTGAGTCTTGTCTTTAATCCCATTAATTTTAGGACCATAGGCAATGTTTTCATAAATCGATTTTGGAAAAGGGTTTGATTTTTGAAAAACCATTCCGATTTTTTTTCTAATATTAACAACATCTACGTTCTTATCATAGATATCAACTCCTTCTACTAGCATATTTCCAGTAATTTTTACATCAGGAATCAAATCATTCATTCTGTTTATGCATCTCAAAAAAGTAGATTTACCACAGCCCGAAGGACCAATTAATGCGGTAACTTTATTCGCTGGAATTTGCATCGAAATTTCCTTTAAGGCTTTTTTTTCACCATAATATAATGACAAATCCTTAACCTCTATTTTTATATCTCTCATGTTTTTTTATATCTAAAAATGGCAATTAATTTTAAAATTATTTCGCTCTTCTTCTAATTCGTGATCTGATAACAACAGCTACCAAATTTAATGATAAGGTTAATATAAGCAATACCAAAGTTGTTGCAAATTGAATAGGCATTGTTTTTTCTACATCAGAAGATTGAGTAGACATGATATAAACATGGTAACCCAAATTCATAAACTGATCACTCAACGATTTTGGCAAAGTGGCTAAATAATAGGCCGCTCCTGTAAACAGAATAGGTGCCACTTCTCCAGCACCTCTGCTCACTGCAAGTATAGTACCTGTCATAATTCCAGAAATAGATCCTGGAAAAACTACTTTCTTGATCGTTTGCCATTTTGTGGCTCCTAATGCTAGACTTGCTTCTCGTAATTCTCTAGGAATCGTTTTTAGAGATTCTTCGACCGATACAATAATAACAGGCAGTGTTAATAAAGCCATTGTTAAACTTGCCCAAAGAATGTTAGGTTGTCCCCAATGAAGTTGCCCTGCATTGAAGGCTGAATCAATTCCTCCACCAACAAATTGAATAAAGAACCCCAAACCAAAAAGACCAAATATGATGGAAGGTACAACGGCTAATGTTCGTATTGAGAAACGAACTGCTGCTGCAAATTTTGATTTTTCCTTAGCATATTCTGTCAAATAAATAGCTGTTATTGTTCCAAAGGGAACTGCTGCGATTGACATAACAACAACCAATATAAAAGTACCTATAAGTGCTGGAAAAATTCCCCCTTTGGTCATTCCGTCCGTTGGAAAAGAACTGATAAATTCCCATGAAAATTTTTCACGTCCCTGATAAATGATAATTCCAAGTATAATGAATAAGATGGTAATAATTAAAAGAACGGCAATTTGAGTTAATCCAATAACTAATTTCCCTTTTATGTCTATCCCTTTTTTTTCTGTCAAAAATAGGTTTTCTGTGTTACTAATTGTTTTTCCCATGTTATTTCCCTTGGAATTTTTTGATTAATTTTCCTTTTACATAGAATTCTGCCACAGCATTTAATGCAAATGAAAAAATAAAAAGTAAAGACCCAATAAAAAATAGCACACTATAATGGGTTTCCCCAAATACGGTTTCTGCCATTTCTGAACCAATAGTGGCTGCAAAAGTACGCACGCTTTCAAAAGGATTAGCAGACAATAATGCGGCATTCCCTGTAGCCATTAAAGCAATCATTGTTTCTCCAAAGACCCTACCAACACCTAATAATAAAGCGGCAAAAATTCCTGGGGTTGCTGCTGGTAAAATGACTGAAAAAGCGGTTTGTGCTTTACTTGCTCCTAAGGCCAAACTAGCTTCAGTATAGGTTTTAGGAACTGCTGACAAGGCATCTTCTGAAATGGTATAAATAATTGGTATAGCTGCCAATGCCATTGCAACTCCTCCTATAAAAGCATTTAATCGAGAATCATAACCAAATATATCTTGAAAAAAAGTGGCCAAAACCATCATGGCAAAAAAACCAATAACTACTGATGGAAATGCAGCTAACATTTCAATAATCGGTTTTATAATTTCTTTTCTTCTGTTAGAAGCAAAACAAGAGGTATAAATGGCTGCCAAAATTGCTAAAGGTCCAGCAATAAGCATCGCTATTATTGTCACTTTTAAAGTTCCTACTAATAGTCCCAAAAGACCAAAACGTGGATTATCCGAAACAGGAACCCATTCTGTAGAAAGAAAAGTACTCCATGTTTTGTCTGCTCCTTCTGTGTTCTCGGATACTGCTTCAGGGGTTTCTTCAGTAGTTCCAACTGTTAAATCTTCTTTAGAAGCTCCATAGGTTTCTGGCTGCAAATCTTCATTAGAAACTGGTTCAGCATTATAACTTTCTGGTTTTAAATCTTCTGTTGGAGTGCCATATGATTCTGGTTTTAAATCTTCAGCTGGTGCTCCATAAGTCTCCATTTTTTCTTTTGAAGTAGCCTGAATCTCCGTTTTCTCTTTTGGTTTATCACCAAAATTAAACAAAGGAAGCGACTCTTTAAAAACAAAAATGAAAATCAAAAAAATGATTGCAATCGATAAAAATGCAATCGAGGATATAATTTTTTCAGCAAGAAATTCAGATAAACGAAATTGTTTTTTTAGGCTTTCCTTGGTAAAAATAGATTTATTTGGTAATTGGGTATTCATCTGAATTATTTAAGAATTCATATTTAAGATAAAACAAAAAAACACCCCTCAAATTTGAGGGATGTTAATTTTTTTTATTATTTCAAAGGATAGTATCCTACCTCTACAATAACATCTTGACCTTCGGGACTTAATATCCAATCTATGAAGGCTTTTGTTTCGCCAGTAGGCCTTGATTTTAGATACATAAAGAGGTATCTAGTAATAGGATATGTTTTATTTTTGATGGTAGCAGCTGTTGGTAAAACACCAGGACTTTTATCATCTTTTTTTACTTTACAATCCTTAACGCCTTCTGCATAAGCGGCACCACCATAACCAATACCATACTTATCTTTTCTAACTGCATTAACAATCGCTGCAGTACCAGGTAATGTTTGGCAAGTTGGAGAAAAGTCTGTTTTCACAACATTATCTTTAAAGAAACCAAACGTTCCAGAGCTACTTTCACGTCCATATAATTTAATACCAGCATCTACACCACCAACTTCTTTCCAGTTAGTAATTTTACCCGCAAAAATTTGTCCAATTTGTTTTAATGTAAGTTCACTAACCCCATTAGCTTTATTAAGATAAACCGAAAGTCCGTCTTTAGCACACGCAATTTCAACTCCTAAAGTACTATATCTTGCTTTTAGTTTTTCTGTTTCAGATGGTTTGATTGGACGACTTGAATTTGCAATATCAGTAGAACCATTAATCAATGCCGCAATACCTACTCCTGAACCACCACCTGTAACTTGAATGGTAGTACCTGGGTGTTTTTGCATATAGACTTCAGCCCATTTTTGAGATAAAATAACCATAGTATCTGAACCTTTTACCGTAATTTTAGTCAATGAAGTAAAAGAAAATCCTACCGCCATGATAACAAGTAAAATAGCTGTTAATTTAAGTTTTGTTGTTTTCATTTTATATTTATTTATTTTTAATTTAATTTTTTCTAATTAAAATCCTGCTTGAATTCTTATTGTAAAAGTATTATCTAATTTATCTCTTAAATAATCCCCACCAACTTTAGTACTTGTTTCATTTATTGGCAAGCTATACCCTGCAACAATTTTTACATTGTCATCATAAAAATACTGCCAAGAAAAAGACCATGTTTTGTACATTAAATCTTCTTTGATAGTCACAGCATTTCCAGACAAATGTTTGTTAGGATCCCAACTATCGTATCGAACAGCAAGTTGATTGCTTTTTCCAATATTTTTTACTAAAGTAGCATAATATCCATTAAAATCACGGATCCCATTAAAATTAAAACTTGGGTTACTATTAGCTACAGGTAAAGCAGCAGTTGCTTTTTCGCCAGAGATAACTCCTGAAAGATACTCTCCTTTTAATGACATTCCACCAAGGAAATCATAATATATTCTCATCTCACCACCGAACCATCTTTTTTGAAAACTATCTCCAACTTTAGCGGTGAAATCTTGATTATTTGCATCACTAAATGTTCCAGCTACTAAAACCGTTGTATTCCCTAAGTAAGTATGTGCACCCAAATCAATTCCTAATCCTTTTGATGGAAATTTAAGCGAATAAACCCCTCTCATCATTACATCTTTCTTACTATCAACATCTCTAAGGTTATTAGTCAATGAACCTTCACCATAATTACCATTAAAAACAGCTAATTGAAATTTGAAAGGAATAGCATATTTGTTTTCAAAATCTGCTTCAATTTTAGCTCCTAAATCTCTTTCTTGCGGATATAAGATACCTGACATCCTACTTCTTTCTAATAACTCTCTTGATCTTGAAGAAAACTCAACTTCATAACTTGTTCTATTGAACTGTCCTAAAAACAATTTAAAAGTTTGCGTCCATCGATCATTTAATTGAACATAAGCGTCTCTTAAAGTTACTTTGTCGAATGCATAATCTGGTTGAATAACAAACACAGCGCCTGGGGTTGGCTCATAAGTTAACTTAACACGTGCTCTTCTAATTAAAAAAGAATTTGTTATAGGAACAGCTTTTGTTGATGGTCCTGGACCAATGTTATCCTGGTAATTGTACATCTCATATTGAGCTTGTAAATAACCCGAAAATTTAATTTTAGTCAATTTGTCTAAATTCCCTTCCATAACAGATAATTTCTCGTCTAATGATGAGAATTGCATTGTATGGGTATCTAACGACTCTTTTAGTGATTCAATACTTAATGTTTTAACAGAATCAACTGCTACTGAACTTAACGAATCATTACTAACATCTTGTGCATAAGATAAAAATGAACTTCCTACCAAAATTGCAAATAAAAATTTTTTCATTCTTTACGTTTTATTTTTTTACAAAGATGAAACAGTTATGTTAAGCTAATGTTATCGAAATATTATCTTGACAATAAATAAATTTAAATACTTTAATGTATTGTTTTAGTGTTAATTACAAACAGGAAAAAACTTTAAACAACTCCATTAGTATAATTTTAGATGTTCTTTATATAAAATTGAAACTATTAAATAACTGATTTGGTATCCAGTTATTTATTTAATTTAGTTTTTTCGATTGTAAAAGAAAATTCAGAGCCTATTCCAAACTCACTCTCAACGTATATTTTTTCTTTATGCGCTTCAATAATGTGTTTTACAATTGCCAATCCTAATCCAGAACCTCCTTCAGAACGGGAGCCACTTTTATCTACTCTATAAAAACGTTCAAAAAGCCTTGGGATATTTTGCTTTTCAATACCTTCACCATCATCGGTTACGCGAACAAGTACTTTTTTATGAGTTAAATTTACTATTGCTATTTCGGTTTCCCCACCTTCTTTTCCATATTTAATTGAATTCACAATTAAATTTTCAACTACTTGCTGAATTTTATCTTTATCTCCATGGACAAAAATGGGTTGCAAATGATTATTTTCAAATGAAAGTGTAATCTTCTTTTTATCCGCTTTCATTTCTAATAAATCAAAAACACTTTGAATTAATTCTACGATATCAAAATCTGAAAATTCTAAATACAAATCTCCCGATTCTAATTTAGTGATCATATCTAAGTCTTCAACAATATAAATCAATCGTTCTACCCCTTTTTCAGCTCGTTTTAAATATTTTTTACGAACTGTTTTGTCATCCATCGCACCATCAACTAGTGTCGAAAGATAGCCTTGTACAGTAAATAAAGGGGTTTTTAATTCATGGGAGACGTTTCCAAGGAATTCTCTTCGGTATTCTTCACGGACCTGAAGCATCTCGATTTCCAATTTTTTATCGGTGGCAAATTTCTTAACTTCACGAGTTAAGGTTTCCATATCTGTAGTAATAGGCTTGTTGATAAAGGAACTCGATTCTAATAAAGCAACATCATCATAAATTTTTTTGACACGTCGGTATATAAAGCGTTCCACCCGATATTGAAGTACTAAAAAAGAAAATAAATAAATAACAACTAGGCATAAAATACCAAAAAACAATAAGTTAACTGGTTTTGAACCAAAAAACAACACCACCATAAACATCACAAATCCAGTTGCAAAAAGACTAATGAATAAGGCTGATTTTATGGCAAATTTATACGTTTTTTTAAAATTTATTTTCATTGATAACAACCCTTTGTTAAAGTAATTTTGAATAATTTTTTACCTTAAAAGGATTTACTAATTACACTTCGAATTTGTAACCTACACCTTTTA